>NZ_BAAAGU010000010.1:0-123076 GCF_039524635.1 Streptomyces thermocarboxydovorans
CCCCGGCGCGCCTCCGCCGCCGCCCGGTGTTCCGGGTACGCCTCCGCCGCCTCCGGCGCCCGGTGTTCCGGGTACGCCTCCGCCCGGCATGCCCGGCATGCCCGGCGGCACGCCGCCGCCCGGGGTCCCGGTGCCGGGGCAGCCGCCGGCGTACGGGTATCCGCAGCAGCCGACCGGGCAGCCGACCGTCGGCCCCGGCTATCAGGCGGTGCTGCGCTACCGCGCGCAGGACGGCTCCGAGCAGCAGCTGATCCGGCGTTCCGCGCCGGGCATGCCGCACCCGGAGTGGCAGATCTTCCACGAGCTGCGCGCCATGAACGTGCCGCCGGACCAGGTGCTGGAGCTGCACACCGAGCTGGAGTCGTGCGAGCTGCCGGGCGCCTACTGCGCGCGGATGATCCGTGAGCAGTGGCCGCAGGCGCGGATCACCTCGATCGCGCCGTACGGCCGGGATCACGCGAGCCGGCAGCAGGGTATGCAGCAGCTGCTCGCGCACCAGGGCGAGTTGCATCAGGTGGCGGACGGTCCCGCGCGGCCGGCGCCGGTGCGGGTGCCGGTGCCTCCGGTGCAGCCGGCGCCGCCGATCCCGCCGGAGGGCATCGCCCAGGAGCTGGCGACGGCGTTCGGTCCGGGCGTGTTCCGCTTCGAGCAGGCGGCGGTGTCCCGGCAGGGTGTGCCGCCGATCGTGGCGCACACGCTGGTGGTGGCCGGGCTGCCGATGGACATGGGCCCGTTCTTCTGGGCGCAGGCACAGCCGGGCCGCCCGGTGCCGACGCTGGCGGAGCTGGCAGCCGAGCGGGGCGTGCAGCCGGCCCCGGACGCGGGCTCGTACCTGGTGATGGGCAGCGACTTCGGCAAGGCGATCTGTGTGCAGTACGGCACGGCGAACATCGTCGCGGTGCCGGTGGAGGCGGGGCCGGGCGGTACTCCGGTGCCGCCGCAGTTCGTCAACACCGGCCTGCCGGAGTTCGCGCGCTGCCTGGCGCTGCTCGGGCGGATGTGGCGGCTGAGGTTCGGGCTGAACCAGGAGCAGGCGGGCCGCTGGACGGTGGACTTCCAGGCGCAGCTGGCCGCGCTGGACCCGGCGGCGCTGGGTTCGCCGGAGAGCTGGTGGTCGGTGCTGCTGGAGCAGATGTGGGACGGCCTGCTGTGAGGCGCTGAGCGCACAGTGGTGAGGGGGCCGGCCCCGGTCGAGTGACCGGGGCCGGCCCCCTTTTCTGGTTCACCGGCGCGCACCGAACGGGCTCGATGTCCGGAGTGTCGCGTTATGTACCCTGATGTTCCATACCTCAAGATGTGCGCGAAATCATCATGTCGCATCCATCCGGAGGAGAGGTCGAGGGATGAGCAGCGCACCGGGGTCGACGCAGGACTTCGTGACCGCGCGGGGGCGCGGCTACCGCCCCCTTCAGGTGATCGCGTACGTCGAGGCGCTGTCCAAGGACCGCGACGCCGCCTGGGAGCGGGCGGCCCGGCTCACGGTGCTGGCCCGGGAGATGGAGGAGGAGCTGCGGCTGCTGCGGGAGCGGGTGGCGAAGCTGCCCGACCAGACGTACGAGTCGCTCGGGGAGAGCGCCCGGCGGCTGTTCGAGCTGGTGCAGCAGGAGGCGGCGGCCGTGCGGGAGGGGGCGCGGCAGGAGGCGCGGCGGATCGCGCAGGAGGCGGGCGCCGAGGCGGAGGGCGTACGGGAGTCGGCGCAGGCGTGGGCCGACGCGGTGCGCGCCGAGGCGGACGAGCGGGCCCGGCAGCGACTGCTGGCGGCGGGTGCGGAGGCGGACGAGATCCGCGTCGCGGCCCGCCGTGAGGTGAAGGAGCGGCGCGGTGAGGCGCTGCAGGCGCAGCGGCAGATGCGGCAGCGGGTGTCCGAGATGCTCGCGGAGATGGCCGAGGAGCAGGCCGCGCGGCTGACCGAGGTGGAGGACGAGGAGGCCGGCCGCATGGCGGAGCTGGAGGCCCGGCACGCCCGGGAGGTGGCGGTGGCCGAGCGGGAACTGTCCGAGGCGAAGCGGGCGTTCGCCGACGCCGAGGAGGCGGCCCGGCGCCTGGAGGAACAGGCGCGGGAGCGGGCGGAGGAGGTGCTGGCGGCGGCGCGGGCCGAGGAGGAGGCGATCGGGGCCCGCACCGAGCAGTTGCTGCGCGAGCACGCCCGGACGCGGGACGAGGTGCAGGCCCATATGGACCATGTGTGCTCGAGCCTGACGGCGCTGACGGGCCGGGCGGCGGAGTGAGGGCACCGTCCCGTCGCCCGTCAGCTGCTTGGTCCGTTCCTTGAGCCGGCGGTCGTCTCCATGTCGTCTGTCCTTCCGTCAGTTCCTCCTGCGGGCCGCCCCGGCGAGGATCCAGGCCTCCACCGCCTCGTACTGCCGCCGCTGCTCCTCGGCCTTCGTCCGCCCGCTGACGAGGGTGCCGAGCCAGCCGCAGGCGAAGCCGATCGGGATGGACAGCAGGCCCGTGGTGGTGAACGGGTAGTAGGTGAAGTCGGCGTCGGGGAAGGCGGAGACGGGGGTGCCGGAGACCAGGGTGGTGCCCGGCATCAGCAGCAGCACGGCGAGGGTGCCGCCGATGAGGGTGCTGAGCAGGCCGGTGCGGGTGTAGCGGCGCCAGAACAGCCCGTAGACGAGGGCCGGGGCGATGGCCGAGGCGCCGATGCAGAAGGACAGGGTGACCAGCGGATGCAGGCTGTAGTGCTGCACCAGGGTGGCCAGCGCGATGGTGGGGACGCCGACGGCGAACGCGGACAGGCGGGCCAGCGTCATCTCGCGGCGCGGTGACATCTCCTGCACGCGGGCGGCGAAGACGTCGTGGGCGAGGGAGTTGGCGCAGGCGAGGATCATGCCGGCGACGGAGGCGAGCACGGTGAGGAAGATCGCCGTGGTGACGGTGGTGAACAGGAAGGTCTCCGCCGTGGTCACCTCCGCTCCGAACGCGGCCTGGGAGCCGAGCAGATAGGCGGTGTTGCCGCGCGGGTCCGCCTCGGCGATGGCGGCCCGGCCGATCAGGGCGGTGGCGCCGAAGCCGACGACGGTGATGAGTACGACGAACAGCGCCACGATCGACACCGCCCAGGACATGGAGCGGCGCACCTGGCGGGCGCTGGAGGCGGTGTACATGCGCATGGTGATGTGGGGCAGGACGCCGCCGCCGAGGACGACCGTCAGCTCCCCGCTGATCATGTCGAGTTCGGGGGCGCCGGCGCCGGTGAACTGCAGTCCGGAGGCGAGGAACTGCGGGCCGATCCCGCTGTTGGCCGCGGCCGCGTCGAACAGGGCGCCGGGGTCCCAGTCGAAGCGGTTGAGGATGAGGACGGCGACGATGCCTCCGGAGCCGAGCAGCATCACTATCTTCAGGATCTGGATGAGGGCGGTGCCCTTCATGCCGCCGATCGCCGCGTAGCTGATCATCAGGGCGCCGACGCCGATGATGCAGCCGGTCTGCATCGACTCGCCGGAGAAGCCGAGGATGAAGCCCATCAGCTGGCCGACTCCGGCGAGCTGCACCAGCATCAGCGGCAGCAGCGCGGCGAGGGTGACGAGGCAGGTGGCGATCCTGACGCTGCGTCCGGGCATGCGCCGGGCGAGTGCGTCGCCCATGGTGAACCGGCCCGCGTTGCGCAGGGGTTCGGCGAGCAGGAACATCAGCAGCATCAGCGACAGGGCGGTGCTGAGGGCGAGAACGACGCCGTCGTAGCCGAACAGGGCGATGATGCCGCCGGTGCCGAGGACGGTGGCGGCGGAGATGTAGTCACCGGCGATGGCGAGGCCGTTGCGCAGGGGGGACAGGGAGCCGTAGCCGGTGTAGAACTGGTCGAGGTCGTCGCGGTCGGGGCCGGTCATCACGCACAGCAGCAGGGTGACGGTGGCGACGGCGGTGAACCCGACGAGCGCCATGGCCTGGGCGTTTCCGCTGAATTCGGGGTTCATCGGGCGGCTCCCCGTCTGGCGTCGAGTTCCGCCTGTTTGCGGATGAGGGCGGCCAGCGGGTCGACGCGGCGCCGGGCGGTGCCCTCGTACAGGACGATCGCCAGCCAGGTGACCGGGACCTGGCCGAGGGCGAGCAGCAGTCCCCGGGGCAGGCCGTCGGTGACGGTGCCGGTCATGAAGGAGGGGGCGTAGGCGGAGAGGATCAGGAAGAGGGTGAAGTAGCCGAGTGCGGTGAGGGTGGCCACGCGGCGCTGCCAGCGGTAGGCGCTGCGCAGGATCCGCAGGTCGCTGTGGTGGCCGAGGGGAGCGGGGGGAACGACGGGGCGTCTGGGTGCGGGGGGCTGGGGCGGGAGCGGCGGCTGCCAGGGGTAGGAGGCGTAGGGGGGAGAGGCGTCGGGGCGTGGGGACGGTGGCTGGTACGGGTCGTACGTCATCCCGTGCTCCTTGCGTGGCTCGGGTCCGGTGCGGCGGACCGCAGGGAGGTTGGGGGGTGGCGGTCCACGCACGCTACTCGGCGGTTCCGCGGCGCGCTGCGTTTTGGCCAAACTGATCGGTCGGTAGGGAGACGCTGCGCTGACCTGGGGAGTTACCGGCGTTAACTTGGGGTGCTCGTGTGAGGGGCGTGTGGAGGAAGGTGTCCGAGGTGCCGCAGGTGGGCGGTGCCGGGGCGGCCGCCGACGAGGGTGTCGCCGGTGCGGGTGAAGCCGTTGCGGGTGAGGACCTTCCGGGAGGCCCGGTTGTCCAGGGTGGTGACCGCTGTGAGGGCGGTGAGGCGGTACGCCGTCGCCGCCAGCCGGCAGATCCCGGCGACCGCCGCCGTGGCCACGCCCCGGCCGGCCGCGGACTCGGCCACCCGGTAGCCGAGTCCGGCGCGGCCGTCCGCCACGTCCATCAGGTTGATCCGGCCGGCCAGGCGGCCCTCGTCATCGAGGATCACGTGGAAGTGGCAGATCCCGTCGCGTTGTTCGGCGAGCAGCGACGCCAGGCGCTCGGCGAATCCGGACGGGGTGAAGAAGGCGTCCCCGCGGTCCGGCACCGTGCGCGCGAAGTAGGCGCGGTTGGCGTGCTCGAAGTCCAGCAGGGCGCCGGCGTGGTCCGCGCGCAGCCGTTCCAGGGTCACCATGGCGGCAGCGTACGCAGGCGGTCAGTCCCTCAGCACCGGGAATTTCCGCGGCGCCAGCACCAGCAGCACCACGAACGCCAGCGCCGCGGCGGCCGCCGCGCCCAGGTAGACGGCGTGCACGGCGTCGGCGATGGCCCGCCGGGTCGCCTCGGCGGCGGTGCCGGTGTCCAGGGCCCTGGTCACCGTGTCCAGGTCGCTCGCGTCGCCGAGGCGGCCGGCGAGCACGCCGTTGGCGACCGCGCCGAACAGGGCCGCGCCGGCCGTCTGTCCCGTCTGGCGGCAGAACAGCACCGACGCCGTGGCCGTGCCGCGCTCCTCCCAGCGCACCGTCGACTGCACCCCGACGATCAGCGGCAGCTGGAACAGGCCGAGCGCCGCGCCCAGCAGCATCATCAGCAGCGTCGGCTGCCAGGCCTGGCCGGGGTAGGGCAGCAGGGGGAACGCGGACAGGATCAGCGCTGCCGCTCCGATGCCGAGCATCGCGGTGTTGCGGAAGCCGATCCTGCGGTAGACGTGCTGGCTGAGCGCCGCCGAGACGGGCCAGGTCAGCGTCCACACCGACAGCACGAAACCGGCGGCCACCGGGGCGAGACCGAGCACCGACTGGGCGTAGGTGGGCAGGAAGACGGTCGGGGCGACCATCAGCACGCCCAGCGCGCCGAGGGCGAGGTTGACCGCGGCGATGGTGCGCCGGCGCCACACCCAGCCCGGGATGATCGGCTGCTCCGCCCGGCGCTCCACGGCGAAGAACACCACCAGCAGCGCAAATCCCGTGCCCAGCAGGGCCAGTGACGGTGCGGACAGCCAGTCCCAGGCGACGCCGCCCTGCACCAGCGCGGTGAGCAGTGCGCCGCCGCAGGCGAACACCGTCAGCGCGCCCGCCCAGTCCACACGGGCCCGCTCCGCGAGCCGCCGCCGCGGCTCGTGCAGATGACGCACGATCAGCCACAGCGCCACCGCGCCGACCGGCAGATTGATCAGGAAGATCCAGCGCCAGTCGGCGTAGGCGGCGAGGACGCCGCCGAGGCCCGGTCCGGCCACCGCCGACACCGCCCACACCGTGGACAGCCGCGCCTGGATCCTCGGGCGCTGCTCGAGCGGGTAGAGGTCGGCGGCGAGGGTCTGCACCGTGCCCTGCAGGGCGCCGCCGCCCAGGCCCTGCACGATGCGGAAGGCGATCAGCGCGGCCATGTTCCACGCCAGCGCGCACAGCAGCGAGCCCAGCAGGAACACCGCGGCGCCCGCCACCAGGACGGGTTTGCGCCCGAAGGTGTCGGAGAGCTTGCCGTAGACGGGCAGCGTGACGGTCACCGCCAGCAGATAGCCGGAGAACAGCCAGGAGAAGACGGAGAAGCCGCCGAGATCGCCGACGATCTGCGGGACGGCGGTGGCGACGATGGTGGAGTCCAGCGCGGCCAGCGCCATCGCCAGCATCAGGGCGGCCACCACCGCGCCGCGCCGCTTGGGTGCGGCCCGCTCGGCGCTCTCCTGGGCCGCCGTCCGTCCGGTCTCACCCACCCGGGGTCCCTTCCCTCGCAGTTGCATGCCCCTTGCACCTGTCCGCCGCCGCTCAGCATCTCACTTGATCCCGCTTGACCCTCACGCGGCGGGAGGGTGGACGCTGACTCCACCGGCGGACGGATCCGGCCCCGAGACGGGCTCCGCCCGCGGGGGGAGGGCCCCTAGGGGTACCTCCGTACTAAGGCTCGGGGAGGGCTCGTACCGGCGGAGGACGAGACGGGCAAGGACCGTCCTTAACCTGGCTTTACGGCGTTGGGGGGGCGGCTGAGCCCAGCACGAGGGGTGGGGTTTTCCTCAGTACAGGACTGCGCTGAGCACCAGCGCGCCCGACCCCTCTCCGCGGCAAGACTGAAGCACGTCAAGCACGTCACAACGCTTCGAGCACCACCGCACCGCTTGCGTACGGGTGCACCGCTTTCCATCTGCTGACCGGCATAGGAGACATACCGTGACATCGGCTGTGACCATTCCCAGGCACGGGGGTACTGGAAGTCGAACGGCCGTTGCCGCGCGGGCGCGGCAGGTCGTCAAGGCCTACGGGTCGGGCGAGACCCGCGTCGTCGCCCTGGACCACGTGGACGTGGACATCGCACGCGGGCAGTTCACCGCGATCATGGGCCCCTCGGGGTCCGGCAAGTCCACGCTGATGCACTGCCTGGCCGGGCTCGACACGGTGACGTCCGGGAAGATCTACCTGGACGAGACCGAGATCACCGGCCTGAAGGACAAGAAGCTCACCCAGCTGCGCCGGGACCGCATCGGGTTCATCTTCCAGGCGTTCAACCTGCTGCCCACGCTCAACGCGCTGGAGAACATCACGCTGCCCATGGACATCGCCGGGCGCAAGCCCGACAAGGCGTGGCTGGAGCGGGTCGTGGAGACCGTGGGCCTGGCCGGCCGGCTCAAGCACCGGCCGACCCAGCTCTCCGGCGGTCAGCAGCAGCGCGTCGCGGTGGCCCGGGCCCTGGCCGCCCGGCCGGAGATCATCTTCGGTGACGAGCCGACCGGCAACCTCGACTCGCGGGCCGGTGCCGAGGTGCTCGGCTTCCTGCGCCGCTCGGTGGACGAACTGGGCCAGACCATCGTGATGGTCACCCACGACCCGGTCGCGGCCTCCTACGCGGACCGGGTGCTGTACCTCGCCGACGGCCGCATCGTCGACGAGATGCTGCAGCCCACCGCCGAGCAGGTCCTGGACCGTATGAAGGACTTCGACGCCCGGGGGCGCACGTCATGACCGTGCTGAAGACCTCGATGCGCAACTTCCTCGCGCACAAGGGACGCATGGCGCTGTCGGCGGTCGCGGTGCTGCTGTCGGTGGCGTTCGTGTGCGGGACGCTGGTGTTCACCGACACCATGTCCACCACCTTCGACAAGCTGTTCGCGGCGACGTCCTCGGACGTCACGGTCAGCTCCAAGGACTCCTCCGACACGGGCGAGACGACCTCCAGGAACGGCAAGCCCCCGGCCTTCCCGGCTTCTGTGCTGCCCGAGGTGAGGAAGGCGCAGGGCGTGAAGGCCGCCGAGGGCACGGTCTCCTCAACCTCGGTGACCGTCGTCGACGCCGACAAGGACAGCCTGTCGCCCACCAACGGTGGTCCGACCATCGTGGGCAGCTGGAACGGCAACGACGCCCGCACCATGAAGATCACCTCGGGTGCGGCGCCCAAGGGCTCCGGCCAGGTGATGGTGGACGCGGACACCGCCGACAAACACGACCTGGTCCTCGGTGACGAGATCAGCTGGATCACGGCGGTGGGCACCTACACCGCCAGGATCTCCGGTATCGCCGAGTTCACCGTCACCAACCCCGGTGCCGCGCTGTTCTACCTCGACCTGAAGACCGCTCAGCGGACCCTGGTGGGCGAGAGCGACGTCTTCACCCACGTCAACGTCACCGCCGCCCCCGGTGTCAGCGACGAGCGGCTGAAGCAGAACGTCCTGGCCGAACTCGGCGGCGTCTACAAGGTGCTGACCGCGAAGGAGACGGCCGAGGCCAACCAGAAGGGCGTCAAGGGCTTCATGGACGTCATGAGGTACGCGATGCTCGGCTTCGCCGGAATCGCCTTCCTCGTCGGCATCTTCCTGATCATCAACACGTTCTCGATGCTGGTCGCCCAGCGCACCCGGGAGATCGGCCTGATGCGGGCCATCGGCTCCTCCCGCAGGCAGATGAACCGGTCGGTGCTGTTCGAGGCACTGCTGCTGGGCGTGATCGGCTCCGTCCTCGGTGTCGCCGCCGGTGTGGGCCTCGCCATCGGCCTGATGAAGCTCATGGGCCGGATGGGCATGAAGCTGTCCACCGACGACCTCACCATCGCCTGGACCACCCCGGTGACCGGCCTGGTCCTCGGCATCGTCGTCACCGTCCTCGCCGCCTATCTGCCCGCCCGCCGGGCCGGCCGGATCTCCCCGATGGCCGCCCTCCGGGACGCGGGCACCCCGGCCGGCGTCAGGACCGGTGCCGTGCGGGCGGTCGCCGGCTTCGTCCTCACCGGCGCCGGGGCGTGGAGCCTGTACGCGGCGGCCGAGGCCGACAAGGCGAAGGCCGGCTCCCTCTGGCTGGGCCTGGGCATCGTGCTGACGCTGATCGGCTTCGTCGCCATCGGTCCGCTGCTCGCGGCCGGTGTGGTGCGGGTCCTCGCCGCGGGACTGCTGCGCGGCTTCGGCCCGATCGGGCGGATGGCCGAGCGCAACGCGCTGCGCAATCCGCGTCGCACCGGTTCCACGGGGGCCGCGCTGATGATCGGCCTCGCCCTGGTGGCCTGCCTGTCGGTGGTCGGCTCCTCGATGGTGGCCTCCGCCACCGACCAGCTGGACAAGACCGTCGGCGCCGACTTCATCGTCCTGAGCAACCAGGAGAACGGGCTGATCAAGCCGCAGGCGGTCCGGGCCGTGAAGGACACGGAGCATCTGCAGCGGGTCACCCAGTACAAGCTGGTGGACGTGTCCCTGACCACTCCGGACGGCAAGGTCACCAAGAAGGAAACCCTCAACGCGGCGGACCCCACCTACGCGCAGGACCTGCGCATGGAGACGGTCGCCGGCGACCTGCCGGACGCCTACCGGCCCGACTCGATGTCGGTCTCCGAGGGCTTCGCCGAGGAGCACGGCATCAAGGTCGGCTCCACGGTCGGGGTCCACTTCAAGGACGGCCGGAAGGCCGAGCTGACGGTCCGCGCGATCACCAGCGACGAGGTCGTCATCGACAAGGGCGCGATGTACACGTCCGTCTCCACCGTCGCCCGGTACCTGCCCGCCGACCGGATGCCGCTCGACGTGCTGGTGCTGGCCGGTGCCAAGGAGGGGCAGGAGACGGCCGCCTACCAGGCGCTGAAGTCGTCGCTCAAGGACTATCCGGACCTGAGCGTCAGGAACCAGGCCGACTACAAGAAGGAGCTGAAGGAGCAGATCGGCCAGCTGCTGAACATGGTCTACGGTCTGCTGGCCCTGGCGATCGTCGTGGCGATCCTGGGCGTGGTGAACACCCTGGCCCTGTCGGTGGTGGAGCGCACCAGGGAGATCGGGCTGATGCGGGCCATCGGCACCTCCCGCCGCCAGATGCGCCGCATGATCCGGCTGGAGTCGGTGGTCATCGCCCTGTTCGGCGCGCTGCTGGGGCTCGGCCTGGGCCTGGGCTGGGGTGCGACCGCGCAGAAGCTCCTGGCGATGGAGGGCCTGACGGTGCTGGAGATCCCGTGGCCGACGATCGCCGGTGTCTTCGCCGGTGCGGCCCTGGTGGGTCTGCTCGCGGCCCTGGTGCCGGCGTTCCGGGCGGCACGGATGAACGTGCTGAACGCGATCGCCACGGAGTGACGGGCGTGACGGGCGGCCAGGCGCGCAGTCGGTCGCCGGCACGACAGGACGGCGGGGCCCGGGGGAGGATCTCCGGGCCCCGCCGTCAAGGGATGTCACCGGCCGGGGGGCCGGCGGATCGAGGGGGCGTGATCAGCCGAAGGTGCGGACCGCCTGGTAGTACTTCTTCGCGGTCTTCCTGCAGGCGGCCTTGAGCTTCTTGCGCTGCGACGGTGTGTAGGGGTCGATCCAGGGCTTGAAGTCGCAGTCCTCGTACATGTCTCTGAGGAAGGCCTTGTCGATTCGGGTCTTGTGGCTCTTCTTGAACCAGTACTTGCCGACCAGCTTCTTGTAGTTGCGGTAGCCGAAGTCGTGGCGGTAACAGGACCACTTGAACGAGTAGCCGCCGGGGATGCTGTCCGGCGACTTAGAGCGCCGTGCGGGAACGGCGCGGCAGGGCGGGGATGACGCAGACGCGGCTCGCCGAATTGGCCGGCATGACCCAGGCGGCCGTCTCCCGGCTGGAGCGCGGGAAATGCATGCCGACCTTTCCCTTGCTGGAACGCATCTCCGCGGCGCTCGAGGCGACCCTGCTGGTGGCCGTCGAGCCGGGCCGCGGTGTCACGGTCACCTTCACGGATCCGGACGAGGGCCCGGGCCGGGGCGGCGGGGCGCGGGTCCCGGGCGGCCTGATCCCCGGGCAGCGGAACGGCGACGCGGTCGCCGCGCGGGCGTCGTAGGCTGGCAACCCCGGCCCGTGAGACGTGTCGGGTCGTTGCGTTGCACCCCCTCGGATGGAAGCCCATGAGCCTGCACGGTCTGCTCGACGCCGTAGTCAAGGACCCCGCCCTCGCGGAAGCGATCACTGCGGCTGCGGACGGCAACCGCATGCACGTCGACCTGGTCGGCCCGCCCGCCGCGCGGCCCTTCGCGGTCGCCGCCCTGGCCCGCGAGACCGGCCGCCCCGTGCTCGCGGTGACGGCGACCGGGCGGGAGGCCGAGGACCTGGTCGACGCCCTGCGCTCCCTGCTGCCCCCGCAGGGCGTGGTGGAGTACCCCGCATGGGAGACCCTCCCGCACGAGCGGCTCAGCCCGCGCAGCGACACCGTGGGCCGCCGGCTCGCGGTGCTGCGTCGGCTCGCCCACCCCAGCAGCGACGACCCGGAGACCGGCCCGGTCTCCGTGATCGTGGCGCCCGTGCGCTCCGTCCTCCAGCCGCAGGTCAAGGGCCTCGGCGACCTGGAGCCCGTCGCCCTGCGCACCGGCCAGACCGCCGACCTGGACGAGGTCGTGGACGCGCTCGCCGCCGCCGCGTACGCGCGGGTGGAGCTGGTGGAGAAGCGCGGCGAGTTCGCGGTGCGCGGCGGCATCCTCGATGTGTTCCCGCCCACCGAGGAACACCCCCTGCGGGTGGAGTTCTGGGGCGACGAGGTCGAGGAGATCCGCTACTTCAAGGTCGCCGACCAGCGCTCCCTGGAGGTCGCCGAGCACGGCCTGTGGGCCCCGCCCTGCCGCGAGCTGCTGCTCACCGACGAGGTGCGCTCCCGCGCCCGGGCGCTCGCCGAGGAACATCCCGAGCTGGGCGAACTGCTCGGCAAGATCGCCGAGGGGATCGCCGTGGAGGGCATGGAGTCCCTCGCCCCGGTCCTGGTCGACGACATGGAGCTGCTGCTGGACGTGCTGCCCGCGGGCGCCATGGCCGTCGTCTGCGACCCGGAGCGGGTGCGCACCCGGGCCGCCGACCTGGTGGCCACCTCGCAGGAGTTCCTGCAGGCGTCCTGGGCGGCCACCGCGATGTCCAGCGCGGACGAAGGCCGCTCCGGCAAGGGTGGTGGTGGGCGACGGGCGGGCGAGGCGCCCATCGACGTGGGCGCGGCCTCCCTGTGGTCCATCGCCGACGTCCGCGAACGGGCCCGCGAGCTGGGCTTGATGTGGTGGTCGGTGTCGCCGTTCGCGGCGGACGAGGAGTTCGACGGCGACACGCTGAAGCTGGGCATGAACGCCCCGGAGGCCTACCGCGGCGACACCGCGCGGGCCCTCGCCGACACCAAGGGCTGGCTCGCCGACGGCTGGCGCACGGTCTTCGTCACCGAGGGCCACGGCCCGGCCGCCCGCACCGTCGAGGTGCTCGGCAACGAGGGCATCCCCGCCCGCCTGGAGACCGACCTCGGCGAGATCTCGCCGTCCGTGGTGCATGTCGCCTGCGGCTGCCTGGACCGGGGCTTCGTCGCGCCCGGACTCAAGCTGGCCGTGCTCACCGAGACCGACCTGACCGGCCAGAAGGCGTCCGGCCGGGAGGGCGCCCGGATGCCGGCCCGGCGCCGCAGGACCATCGACCCGCTCACCCTGGAGGCGGGCGACTACATCGTCCACGAGCAGCACGGCGTCGGCCGCTACATCGAGATGGTGCAGCGCACCGTCCAGGGCGCCACCCGCGAGTACCTGGTCGTGGAGTACGCGCCCGCCAAGCGCGGCCAGCCCGGCGACCGCCTGTACATCCCCACCGACCAGCTGGAGCAGATCACCAAGTACGTCGGCGGCGAGGCGCCCACCCTGCACCGGCTGGGCGGCGCCGACTGGACCAAGACCAAGGCGCGCGCCAAGAAGGCGGTCAAGGAGATCGCCGCCGACCTGATCAAGCTGTACAGCGCGCGGATGGCGGCCCCCGGCCACGCCTTCGGCCCCGACACGCCCTGGCAGCGCGAGCTGGAGGACGCCTTCCCCTACGCGGAGACGCCCGACCAGCTCACCACCATCGCCGAGGTCAAGGAGGACATGGAGAAGGCGGTCCCGATGGACCGGCTGATCTGCGGCGACGTGGGCTACGGCAAGACCGAGATCGCGGTGCGGGCGGCGTTCAAGGCCGTCCAGGACGGCAAGCAGGTCGCCGTGCTGGTGCCCACCACCTTGCTGGTGCAGCAGCATTTCGGCACCTTCAGCGAGCGGTACGCCCAGTTCCCGGTGAACGTGCGGGCGCTGTCCCGCTTCCAGAGCGACGCCGAGGCCAAGGCGGTCCTGGACGGCCTGCGCGACGGCTCGGTGGACGTGGTCATCGGCACCCACCGGCTGTTCTCCTCCGAGACCAAATTCAAGGACCTGGGCCTGGTCATCGTCGACGAGGAGCAGCGCTTCGGCGTGGAGCACAAGGAGCAGCTGAAGAAGCTCCGCGCCAACGTCGACGTGCTCACCATGTCCGCCACGCCCATTCCGCGGACCCTGGAGATGGCGGTCACCGGCATCCGCGAGATGTCGACGATCACCACCCCGCCGGAGGAGCGCCACCCGGTGCTCACCTTCGTCGGCCCCTACGAGGAGAAGCAGATCGGCGCGGCCATCCGCCGCGAACTGCTGCGCGAGGGCCAGGTCTTCTACATCCACAACCGGGTCGAGACCATCGACCGGGCCGCCGCCCGGCTGCGGGACATCGTGCCCGAGGCGCGGATCGCCATCGCGCACGGCCAGATGTCGGAGTCGGTGCTGGAGCAGGTCGTCGTCGACTTCTGGGAGAAGAAGTTCGACGTGCTGGTCTCGACGACCATCGTCGAGTCCGGCATCGACATCTCCAACGCCAACACCCTGATCGTGGAGCGCGCCGACACCTTCGGCCTGAGCCAGCTGCACCAGCTGCGCGGCCGGGTGGGCCGCGGCCGGGAACGCGGCTACGCCTACTTCCTGTACCCGCCGGAGAAGCCGCTCACCGAGACCGCGCACGAGCGCCTGGCGACCATCGCCCAGCACACCGAGATGGGCGCGGGCATGTACGTGGCGATGAAGGACCTGGAGATCCGCGGCGCCGGCAACCTGCTCGGCGGCGAGCAGTCCGGCCATATCGCGGGCGTCGGCTTCGACCTGTATGTGCGCATGGTCGGCGAGGCGGTCGCGGACTACCGGCGCCAGCTGGAGACCGGGGAGATCCAGGAGGAGCCGCCGCTCGAGGTCAAGATCGAGCTGCCGGTCGACGCGCACGTCCCGCACGACTACGTCCCCGGCGAGCGGCTGCGCCTGCAGGCCTACCGCGCCATCGCCTCCGCCAACTCGGAGGAGGACATCAAGGCCGTCCGCGAGGAACTCGTCGACCGCTACGGCAAGTTGCCGGAGCCGGTGGAGAACCTGCTGCTGGTGGCGGGCCTGCGGATGCTGGCGCGGGCGTGCGGGGTGAGCGAGATCGTCCTGCAGGGCAACAACATCCGCTTCGCGCCGGTGGAGTTGCGCGAGTCGCAGGAGCTGCGCCTGAAGCGCCTCTACCCCGGCTCGGTGATCAAGCCGGCGGTGCGGCAGGTGCTGGTACCCCGCCCGAAGACCGCGAAGGTCGGCGGGAAGCCGCTGGTCGGGCGGGAGTTGCTGGGCTGGGTCGGGGAGTTCCTGACCTCGGTGCTGGACACGTAGCCCGGCGAGCGGGAGATCGCAGGGAGATCACAGAGAGCGAAGGAGACGCCGGAAGCCGTCCACGGGCGCATGGCGCCGTGGGCGGCTTCTGAGCCGGTATCGCTCGGTCCGGTCGGCGCGGGTCTACTGCTGGTCGGGGCGGTCGGGGTCCATGCCGAGACGTTCCTCGGCCTGCTGCTGCCCGGTGTCGACCTGTTTCTCGTACTTGCCGCCGGTCCTCTCGTTGATCTGCTTCTCGGCGGCGTCCGAGCCCTGGTGGGCTTTCTGACGTGCCGCCTTGTTGCCCTTGAGCTTGTCGAAGATGCCCATACAGAGCTCCTTCCGCATGACTCGACTCAGCTCCGACGATACGCGCCGCTTGCCCGGTATGCCCGTTTGAGGGGGATGTGGTCTGGACCTCTCGCTCGCTACGCTGCGCTCGGGCCCGTCCGTGCGGGCCGTACGCGGGCAAGGGGAGGGGCGCGGTGGCGCGACACGAGCGGCGGACCAGGGCGACGGCGGCGGCGGTGCTCGCCGCGGCGGCGCTTCTCACCGGGTGCGAGGGGCTGCCCGAGGGCTCCTCGGCCGGCGCGGGCGCCGGTGCCGAGCCGGCCGAGCGGGACACGAGGGCGGTCAGCCCCCTGAAGAACCCGGACGGCACCGCCCCGGGCCTGGCCCCCGTCACCACCGAGCAGGACCGCGCGGCGGCCGTCCGGCTCATCGAGCGGGTCGCCACCAAGGGCCGAGGACCGCGGACCGGCTACGAGCGGGAGGAGTTCGGCTACGCCTGGATGGACACCGCCGACGGGGTGCCGCTGGCCAGGAACGGCTGCGACACCCGCAACGACGTGCTTCAGCGCGACGGCCTCAGGCTCCGCTTCCGCTCCGGATCCGACTGCGTCGTCGTCGCCATGACCCTGCACGACCCCTACACCGGCCGGACCATCGAGTGGCGCAAGCAGCGGGCCGCCGAGGTGCAGATCGACCATGTCGTCCCGCTCAGCTACAGCTGGCAGATGGGCGCCTCGCGCTGGCCGGAGAGCAAGCGCCGCCGACTGGCCAATGACGTCCTCAACCTGATGCCGGTTCAGGGGCGGGCCAACTCCGCCAAGGGCGACTCCGGCCCCGCCTCCTGGCTGCCGCCCCGCAAGCGCATCCGCTGCGCCTACGCGGTCCGGTTCGCCCAGGTCGCCGTCAAGTACGAGATGCCGGTGACCGTGGCGGACAAGCGGATGATGCTGCGGCAGTGCGGCGGCCGGCCGGCGCTTTGAGGTGCCGGGCCAGGGCGGGCAGCGTGAGCAGGGCCGGCAGCGCGCACACCCCCGGCCAGCCGGCCTCCGCCCAGGCCCGGGTCCCCAGCCAGGAACCGGCGCTGCCGCCCAGGTAGGCGCAGGTCATGTAGGCGGTGTTGAGCCTGCTGCGGGCGCCGGCGCGCAGCGCGTAGATGCGGGCCTGGTTGGCGACCATGCCGGACTGCATGGCGACGTCGAGCAGCAGCGTGCCGGCGACCAGCGCGGCCAGCCCCGGCACCCCGCCCAGCGCCCCGGCGGTCAGGACCGCGGCCGACAGCAGCACGCCCAGCAGACAGGCGAGGTTCACCGGACCCGGCCCGTGGCGGTCCACCAGGCGCCCGGCGAGCGGGGTGCAGATCATGGTGGCGCCGCCGACCAGGGCGAGCAGCCCCACGGCCTGGGCGCCCATGCCGTAGGCGGGGCCGGTGAGCAGCAGCGCCAGGCACGTCCACACGGCGGAGAACCCGGCGAAGACCGTCGCCTGGTAGAGACAGGAGCGCCGCAGCTCGGGCTCGGTGCGCAGCAGGCGCAGCGACCCGGCAAGCAGCGCCGGGTACGGCTGGGACGAGGGCGGGGTGGTGACCGGCAGGCTGCGGGCCAGGACGGCGGCGAGCACCAGGACCAGCACGGCGGCCGCCAGATACGGCGCCCGCCAGCCCAGCCGTTCGCCGAGGGTCCCGCTGAAGGCGCGGGCCAGCAGCATCCCGCCGATCGACCCGGTCATCAGCGTGCCGAGCACCGCCCCCCGGCGCTCGGCCGCCACCAGCCCGGCCGCCAGCGGCCCGACCAGCGGCGCGGCCACCGTGGTGAAGCCGATCAGGGCACTGGCGGCGACGAGGAACGGCAAGGAGGGGGCGCAGCCCGCGGCGAGCAGCCCGGCACCGGTCAGCAGGAGCAGGACCACCAGGAACGAGCGGTGCGGGAGCCGGTCGCCGAGCGGCACCAGCAGGAACATCCCCGCCGTGTAGCCGGCCTGGGTGGCGGTCACCGCCGCCGAGGCCGAGTCGGCGGAGGTGTGCAGGTCCTCGGCGACCAGGGGGGTGATCGCCTGCGGGAAATAGAGGTTGCCCACGGCCACCGCGCAGGTGACGGCGAGCAGCAGGGTCGTCCGGCGGCCCATCCTCAGTCCACCGGTCCGTCGGCGACGTACAGGACCTGGCCGGAGACGAAGCCCGCGCCGGGCACGATCGCCGTGCGGCGCGCATGAGTTGTCCGTGTCCGTGTCATGGGTGGCAGTTCAGGGCATCGACGACCCCACGGGAATCGATGTAGCGTATGGCTTAATGATCGTTTTCGTTCTCGGGGTCGAGGACCTCGCGGACACGCGCTTCGCGCTCTCGCCCCTGCACGAGACCCTGCTCAGCCTGCGGGTGCTCCAGGACCCGGGACTGTCCGCGCTGCACCTGCCCTGGCGCCGGTCCGTGCTGGGCCGGCTCGGCGCCCTCGACACCCGGCTGCTGATGTCGCTGGTCGCCCAGCGGCGCACCCTCCCCGACTTCCTGACCCCCAACCCGGCCGGTTTCGCCCCGTCCTTCGACGAGCAACTCGACGTGGTCCGCCGGACCCGCCCCGCCCAGGTCCGCCACGACCTGCGGCTGGCGCACGCCCCGGACCCGCTCCCCGCCCCGTTGAGCGACGCACTCGGCGACGACGACCGGGTCACCGCCCTGCGCGACGCCATCTGCGACGTGCTGCGGCAGTACTGGCGGGCGGCCCTCGAGCCGATGTGGCCGCACATGCGGCTTGTGCTGGAGGCCGACATGACCTACCGGGCGCGGCAGCTCGCCCTGGGCGGCGCCCGGCTGCTCTTCGCCGACATGCACCCCAACCTGCGCTGGCGGGACGGCGAGCTGCACATCAGCCAGATGATCAGCAGGCACCGGGTGGCGGCGGCCGGCCGGGGGCTGCTGCTCCTGCCGTCGGTCTTCGCGCACAAGCCGGCGCCTCCGGTCAGCCCGGACGAGCCGCCCAGCCTGGTCTACCCCAGCCGGGGAGTGGCCACCCTGTGGGACGAGACCCCGCCCCCCGACGACGAGGCCCTGGTGTCCTTGATCGGCGCCCCCCGGGTGAGACTGCTCGGCCTCCTGGAGGAGCCGCTGCCGACCGTGGAGCTCGCCCGCCGCCTGCGGGTGACGCCCAGCGCCGTCTCCCAGCATCTGCGCGTGCTGCACGCCACGGGCCTGGTCACCCGCGCCCGCGACGGACGCCAGGTGCTGTACCGGCGCAGCGGGCTCGCCGACCAGCTCCTGCTGAAGCAGTAGAGCCCGTCGGACGACAAGCGGTGGAGCCCGTCGTGGGACGAAAACCGGTAGAGCCCGTACGTGGCCCGGGTGCGCCCCGACGGGCTGCCGCAGGACCCGTGGATGCGGGTGCACGCACGGGCCGGCGCCACCGTGGACCGGGTGGCGCCGGCGTCCATGACGGTGTCCGCGTCCCTCGCCGAATGGCGGGACTGGACGGGGCTGCCCTTCGACACCGACGGCCCCGTCGAGGTGCCCGGGGCGCTGGTGCCGGTGCACTGCGACGTGCGGGGCGATTACGCCGTGTACGTCGAGCCCAATGTGTGGATGCGGCACCCGCTGTGACGGCTCAACGGCTGTGACAGCTCAACGGCCCTGACAGCTCAACGGCTGTGACAGCTCATCCCCGTGACGGATCGTCAGCCCAGCGCGTCGAGATCCACGATCTCGCCCTCGGGCTTCTTGGCCGGGACCGGCTTCTCGTAGTCCGAGAAGGTGACCGGGGAGTCGCCGTCGGCGGTGCTGTCGAGCCGCAGCAGGTACGGCTCGCCCTCGGTGGCGACGTAGATGGTGTAGCGGTCCTTGCCGTCGCGCTCGGTCAGCGTCAGCGCCGGGGTGCCGTCGACGGTCGTCGTCCGGCCCCGGCCGGCGGTGGAGCCGCCCTCCTCCACGTCGCCGAGCACCTCGTCCAGGTCGCAGAAGCCCGCGATCTCCTCGGCGTCCGCGCCGGTGGCGGACATCTTGGTCCACTTCCCGGCCAGCATGTCCACGGCCGCGTCGACGTCGGCCTTCGGCTCGCCCTTGCTCTGGGCCCGCAGGAACGCCTCGTCGTACTTGATGTAGAGGGTGTCGCCGGTCTTGATCAGCTCGGCCTCGCCCCCGCTCTTCATGGTCAGGGTGCCGGCGCACTCGCCCTTGCGGTCCAGCGCCATGTCGAAGGTCATGGCGCCGGCGGCCTCGTCGGGGACGTCGCCGCGCATCCGCAGCGAGTGGGCACCGGTCGTGGCGGCCACGGCACGGTCGGCGATCTCACCGCCGCTCAGCCCGGCGAACGGCTCCTTCCTCCCGTTCTTCCCGTCCTTCACCCCCTCCGACTGCTCGGAGGCCTTCGACGCCTTGTCCTCGCCGGGCAGGCAGCCGGTGAGCCCGGCCCCGGTCACGGCGATGAGGCAGAGGGTGGCGAGCGCGGTGCGACGCATGGCGGTTTTCCTTACGGGGATCTGGTTGCGGGGATGGTGAGGGCCGGTCAGAACTTGCCGTTGCCGAGCAGCTCGCCGTTGGCGTCGTAGACGGTGACCAGGCCGTTCTTGCTCTGCTTCCAGTCGGCGAAGGCCGAGGCGATCAGCTTGGCGGGGCCCGCGCCCTCGCCCATGATGCCGCCGGTGAAGTCGGTGTAGACGTCGGCGGCGTCGAGGATGTCGTTCTGCTGGTCGGCGCCCTGGACCTTGGTGACGTGCTCGACGGCCGCCTTCTCCTGGGGCGAGCCGTGCTTCTGCACGAAGGCCTTGAACTGCTCGGCCTGGGACGCCTTTTCGGCGCCCTTGTCGGCGGAGTCGTTGCTCTCGGCGTCCTTGGCGTCCTTTGCGCCCTTGCCGTCCGCCGCCTTCGTGTCGCCGGACTGCCGCTCGGCGGACGCGGAGGAGCCCTTGCCTCCGGAACCCCCCTCGGTGTCACCGGAATTCGCCGAGACGGCGCCGATGACGACGAGCCCCACGACGGCGCCCAGCGCGACCTTGGTCTTCATGCCCATGACTGAGTCCCTCCCCAATGGTGGCGACCGCCGCTCCCCGGCGACCGCTCGTTCGCTGGGTCAATCAGAGCATGAGCTGTGAACCGAGTCAACCCGGTTCACGGATTCTCGTTCGTACACGACGTGAACCGCCGTTTTACGTATACGCCGGTATGCTCGGCCTCACACGGACGTGATCACGTGGGACGAGGGGAGTCGGCGGGTGCAGCGGACGCGGCAGGCAGGAGACACCCAGGACGGCGCCACGGAGGTCACCGCGGCCGGGATCGCCCGGCTGGCCGGGGTCGGACGGGCCGCCGTCAGCAACTGGCGCCGCCGGCACGCCGATTTCCCCCAGCCCGTCGGCGGCACCGAGACCAGCCCCTCGTTCGCCCTCGCCGAGGTCGAGGACTGGCTGCGCCGGCACGGCAAACTCGCCGAGGTGCCCCTGCGGGAACGCGTCTGGCAGCAGCTCACCGGCCACCCCGAGGGGCCGATAACCGCCCTGCTGCACGCCGGCTGCGTCCTGCTGCTGATCCACGAACGGCCCACCGTCTGGCTGAAGTTGGCCGCCGGCTCCGACGAGCAGCTCGCCGAGGCCCTGCCCGGGGCACTGGCCCGCGAACTCACCCGGCCCGCCGCCCCGCAGGACCTCACCGCCGGGCAACTGCGGCCCTCCGTACCGCTGTTGCGCGGCGCCGCCGAACTCGCCGCCGAGCTCGGCGCCCGGCAGACCTTCGAGTTCCTCCTCGGCCGGCACCTCGACGCCAACCCCCGCCAGTACACGCTGACCCCCGCCGAACTCGCCGCGCTCATGGCCGACCTGGCCGGACCCGCCCGCACCGTCCTCGACCCCGCCTGCGGCACCGGCGCCCTGCTGCGCGCCCTCACCCCCCGCCCCGGCCAGGAGCTCTACGCCCAGGACAGCGCCCCCGAACTCGCCGCGCTCACCGCCCTGCGCCTCGCCCTGCACACCCGGACCCCCGTGCACGCCGCCGCCGGCGACACCCTGCGCGCCGACGCCCACCCGGAACTGCGCGCCGACGCCGTGCTGTGCCACCCGCCGTTCAACGAACGCAACTGGGGCCACGACGAACTCGCCTACGACCCGCGCTGGGAGTACGGCTTCCCCGCCCGCACCGAGTCCGAGCTGGCCTGGGTGCAGCACGCGCTGGCCCGGCTGAAGGACGGCGGCACCGCCGTGCTGCTGATGCCGCCCGCCGTCGCCTCCCGCCGCTCCGGCCGCCGGATCCGCGCCGACCTGCTGCGCCGGGGCGCGCTGAGGGCCGTGCTGGCGCTGCCGCTGGGCGCGGCACCGCCGTACAACCTCCCGCTGCACCTGTGGCTGCTGCGCCGCCCCGGGCAGGTGCCCGCGCAGCCGGAACTGCTGCTCGCCGACGCGGGCCGGTTCGCCGGGGAGGGACGCGGCGGCCCCGACTGGCAGGGCGTACGCGAGACGCTGCTCGACGCCTGGCGGACCTTCGAGCGGGCCGGACGGCTCGACGAACGGCCCGGCCTGGCCCGCTCCGTACCGGTCATCGACCTCCTCGACGACGACGTCGACCTCGCCCCGGCCCGCCATCTGCCGCCCCCGGCCGCGGCCGACGGCCCCGCCCGCCTCGCCGAGGTGCGCGAACGCCTCGACGAGACCCTCCGGCTCACCGCGCGGCTGACCCCGCCGCCCGTGACGCCCGCCCCCTCCGCCGAGGCACCGCGCCGCCCGCTCACCACCGTCGGTGAACTGGCACGCGGGGGCGCACTGGTGATGCGCACCGGCGGCAGCGGCGGCCGCGAGCGCGTGCCGGTCCTCACCGACCACGACGTCCTCTACGGCACCGAACCGTCCGGCACGCTCCCGGAGAGCGACGAGGAGGCGGTGCTCACCGAACCCGGCGACGTCGTCGTCCCCGTGCTCGGCGGAGGCTCCGTGGCCCGCGTCGTCGACGAGGCCACCGCCGGGGCCGCGCTCGGCCGCAACCTGGTGCTGCTGCGCCCGGACCCGGACGCGCTGGACCCCTGGTTCCTCGCCGGGTTCCTGCGCGGCACCGCCAACAACCGCCAGGCCAGCAGCTATGCGTCCACCGCCACCCGGCTCGACGTGCGCCGGCTGCAGCTGCCCCGGCTGCCGCTGGAGGAACAGCGCCGCTACGGCGCCCGCTTCCGCGCCCTGGACGAGTTCGAACGGGCGCTGCGCACGGCCGGCCGCCTCGGCGAACAGCTGGTGCGCGGCATGTACGACGGTCTCACCGACGGCACGATCCCGCCCGGCTGAGCACGGCCCGCCCCGGCACCTGCGGGGCGGCGGAGGTGATCGGGACGACAACGGTTCGGTACAACCGGGGACCGGTTGTCCGTGTCGGCCTATACGCTCAGACTTCCCGAGGAGCTCTGACGCTCGCACCCATCCCCATCGGCCTCACGGTCCAGGAGCAGTCATGTACGGCCACGGCGCGGCGCCGCCCACCCGCAGCGCGGCAACGATCATCACCCTGCGTGTGCTGTTCGCCGGCGCCGGCATCCTGTCGTGCGGACTGCTCGCCGCCGTGCCGCTGTTCCGGATCGCCATCCTGCGGGCGCGCACGGCGGACTGGGTGCTGGCCTGGTCCGGCCTGGTCGTGTCGATCGTGCTGCTGACGGTGGTGGGCTCGGTGCCGGAGTCGGACACCCGGGGCGATGTCGCCCTCGGCCTGCTGATCTTCACCGGCGCCGCGTCCAGTGTGTACTTCCTGACCGCGGACATCCGCTGGCACCAGCCGCACCGCCCGGGCGCCCCGGTGCCGCCGTCGCCGCACGCCACCACCGTGCAGGCCCCCGGCGCCCACGCGCCCTACGGCTACCCGCAGCCCGCCTCGCCGTACGCCGCCACGCCCGTCCCGCAGCCGCCCCACACGCCGGTGCCGCAGGCACCCCACGTGCCGCACACTCCCGGGCCCCACACCCCGGTGCCGCAGACGCCGCCCACCCCGGCGCCGCCGCCGCGCCCCGCACCGGCCCGCATCGACCAGGTGCGCGCCGAACTCGACGAACTCAGTGACTACCTGCGCCGCCAGGACGGCCAGGGCGGCCGGCCGGCCGGGCCCGAGAGCGGAAGGTGAGCGTGACGACGACGGGACGGGTCGTCGCGGGCCGCTACGAGCTGTCCACGCTCATCGGCCAGGGCGGCATGGGCCAGGTCTGGACGGCGTACGACCAGCGGCTCGACCGGCGCGTGGCGGTGAAGCTGCTGCGGCCCGACAAGGTGGCCGGGCAGGAGGCCGACGAACTGCGCCGCCGCTTCGTGCGCGAGTGCCGCGTCACCGCCCAGGTCGACCACCCCGGCCTGGTCACCGTGCACGACGCCGGCAGCGAGGGCGAGGAGCTGTTCCTCGTCATGCAGTACGTCGACGGCGCCGACCTCGGCGACCATCTCGCCGAGCACGCGCCCTACCCGTGGCAGTGGGCGGTCGCGGTGGCCGCCCAGCTGTGCGCCGTGCTGAGCGCCGTGCACGCGGTGCCGATCGTCCACCGCGACCTCAAGCCGCGCAATGTGATGGTCCGGCAGGACGGCACCGTCACCGTGCTCGACCTCGGCGTCGCCTCCGTCATGGACGCCGACACCACCCGCCTCACCCACACCGGCACCCCCATAGGCTCGCCCGCCTACATGGCCCCCGAGCAGGCGATGGGCGGCGCGGTCGGCCCCTACACCGACCTGTACGCGCTCGGTGTGCTGCTGCACGAACTGCTCAGCGGGGACGTCCCCTTCTCCGGCTCCACCGCGCTCGGCGTGCTGCACCGGCACCTGTACGAACCGCCGCCGCCGGTGCGCACCCTCCGCCCGGAGGTGCCCGAGGCGCTGGAGACGCTGGTGCTGCGGCTGCTCGCCAAGGACCCGCAGCACCGCCCGGCCTCCGCGCAGGAGGTCTACGAGCATCTGGAGCCGCTGCTGCCCGCCCGCGGCACGCCCACCTTGGCGCTGCTGGACCCCACCCGCCCCTTCCTGCGGCCGCTCGCCCCCTGGCCGGACCGGGCGCGCACCCCCGCACCCCAGCCCGCCCCCGCCGCGCCCGCCTCGCCGGCCGCGGAGAAGGCCGATGTCGCCGCCGCCGTCGACGAGGTCAAGCGGCTCCTCGGCGAGGGACGGATCACCCAGGCCGTCGACATCCTCGGCTCGATCCTGCCCGTCGCCGCCGAGCAGCACGGCGAGAACTCCCCGGTCGTGCGCACCCTGCGCAAGCAGTACGCGGCCACCCTCCTGGACGACGGCCAGTACCGCCGCGCCCTGCCCGAACTGCGCCGCCTCGCCGCCGAGCGCGCCGCCGAGGCCGGGCAGGCCGACCCGCAGTCGCTGCGCTACCGCTACGAGGCCGCCCAGTGCCTGGAGCAGCTCGGCGACCCGGCCGGGGCGCTCGCCGAGTACCGGGCGCTGCTGCCGTACTACGAGAACCAGTACGTGGCCGCCGGCGACCCGCGGCTCGCCCACGAGGTGCGCCGCCGCATCGGGCATCTGCTGCTCGCCCTCGGCGACCGGGCCGCCGCCCACGACACGCTCGTGCGCCTGCTGCACGACGTGGAGCGCGGCCAGGGTCCCGGACATCCGCTCGCCGTGGAGATCCGGCGGACGCTGCAGTGGCTGGGGCAGGTGCGCGGCTGAGGTCCGGCATGCGGCCGTGCCCGGCGGTAGGGCGGCCGGGATGCCGGGCGGCCGGGCGGCGGGGTGCCGGTGCCCGAAGTCGTGGTGAATCGTTGGTCGAATGGGTTGGCCAGAGCTTGCCCCGTGCCTACCATCGATCACCGCAAGACTTTGTGCACCGCCGCACAAGCTCCCTCAGGAGGTTTCCTTGCACCGCCGCCGTCGCACCGCGCTCCTGCTCACCGCCGCGATCGCCGCAGCGGGCCCCCTGCTCACCGCCTGCGGAAACGATGCGCGTCCGGGCGCGGCAGCCGTCGTCGGCGACGAACGGATCACCGTGTCGCAGCTGGAGAACCGGGTGAAGGAGGTCCGCGCGGCCCAGCGCGAGGCCGTCCCCGACGAGGCCCAGTACGAGCAGGCCATCGCCCGCACCGGCAGCCTCACCCGCGACACCCTGCACAGCATGGTCCTCGACCGCGTCCTGGACCACGCCGCGCGCGAGGCCGGGGTGAGCGTCACGCCCCGCGAGGTGCAGCGGATGCGGGCCGACATGGAGGACCAGGCGGGCGGCGCCGAGGCGCTCGAGCGGGCCTGGCTGCAGCAGTACGGCATCCCGCCGCAGCGCCTGGAGGAGAACCTCCGCCTGCAGCTGAAGGCCCAGAAGCTCGCCGAGAAGCTCGGCACCGACACCAGCCGCCCCGAGTTCTGGAAGGCCCTGTCCGAGGCCGGCAAGGAACTCGACGTGGACATCAACCCGCGCTACGGCACCTGGGACGTGAACAAGAGCAGCCGCGTGGACGCCAAGGCCCCGTGGCTGCGGGACGTGACGTCGGCGGACACCCAGCAGCCCACCTGACGCGGGCCGCCTGCCGCGGGCCGCCTGCCGGATCGCCTGCCGGATCGCCTGCCGGACCGCCTGATGGGGCCTCCCATCACGGCCCGCCCGCCTGTGGACAACAGCCTGTGGACAACTCGGGGGCTGTCGGCGGCGTGGGTTAGTTTCGGAGCGTGAACGCCATCAGCTCCGACGCCCCCGCCGAGGCCGCTCCCGGCCGTGTCGTCCTGCTCACCACCAGCCACCGGGTCGCGCCCGGCCTGCTGTCCTGGCCGGCCTGGCATGCGCTGCACGCGGCCGACCGGGTGCTGTGCGCCGACGGTGCCCATCCCCAGCTGCCGTATCTGCGGGAGGCGGGGATATCCGTGGAGGAGGCGGCGCCGACCGCCGAGGAGCTGGTCGGTGCCTGCGCGGGCGGGCACACGGTGGTGGTCGTCGCCACCGGTGAGGGCGAGCCCGCGCTCACCGACGGACTGGCCCGCCTCGCCGGCAGCGGACGCGTCCGGATGCCCGAGCTGGAGCTGCTGCCCGCCTCCTACGACCTGCCGGGCGCCCGCCTGCTGGACCTGGTGCAGGTGATGGACCGCATCCGCGCCGAGTGCCCGTGGTCGTCGCTGCAGACGCACAAGGGCCTGGCGAAGTACGGCATCGAGGAGGCGTACGAACTCGTCGAGGCGATCGAGGAGGGCGACCGGGACGAGCTGCGCGAGGAGCTCGGCGACGTCCTGCTCCAGGTCGTCTTCCACGCCCGGATCGCCGAGGAGCACCCCGAGCAGCCCTTCTCCGTCGACGACGTGGCCGCCGGCATCGTCGACAAGCTCATTCACCGCCACCCCCATGTCTTCGGCGACGCGACGGCGAGCACCCCGGAGGAGGTCAAGGAGCACTGGCTGCGCACCAAGGCCGTCGAGAAGCGCCGCACCTCGGTCACCGAGGGCATCCCCCTCGGCCAGCCGGCCCTGGCCCTGGCCGCGAAGCTGGCCTCACGGGTCCGCACGGCCGGCCTGGACGTGCCCCCGCCCCGGACCGACGGCATCGGCTACGAGCTGCTGACCCTGGCGATACGCGCCGAGGCGGAGGGCGTCGACCCGGAGGCGGCCCTGCGCGCGGCGGCCCGCGCGTACCGCGACGCGGTGCTGGCGGCCGAGGGGAGTTAGGTGTGCTGTCCCGGGACGTTGGTGACACGCGTGCTGGGTGCTTGAACGGGTGAGGGCCTTCTGGGTTCGGTGTGGATTGCGACATTCACGTCCGACCGCCAGGAGGCCCTCGTGTCCCACCGTAACGCCCCGCTGACCCCGACCGGCAGGCTGCGTCTGGCCACCAGCCAGCCGCGTCACCAACCTCTCCGAACAGCACACCTAGCCGGACGTGCCCTGGCGCCCTCGCGCGGCGGAGCTCCTCGCCAGGCGGGCGCCCGCCGGGGTGTGGCGGTAGAGGACGAAGCGGCCGGAGCGGGCGCGGGTCACCAGGCCCGCCCGGTGCAGCACCCCCAGGTGGTACGAGACGGTGGCGGGGCTGAGGAAGTGACGTGCCGCCAGCTGCGCGGTGGACGCCGGACGGGCCAGGGCGGCCAGCAGCCCGGCGCGGGTGGGGCCGAGCAGCCCGGCCAGTTCCTCGGGCGGAGCCGCCGGGGCACTCGACCCGGCCCGCACCGGATACACCAGCATCGGCGGCCGCCGCCCGCCCGGCACCGGGTCCACGACCACCGCCGGCACCGGAGCCACCAGCGACGGCACGACCACCACCAGCGGCACCGGCAGGCGAACGGTGAACCGGCTCTCCACCCGCAGGGTGCCGTCGGCCCACCGGATGCCGGGGTGCAGCGAGTTGAACAGGGTGGCCGCGCCGCTGCGGGCCAGCACCCCCGCACACCGGTCGACCTCCGCCTCCAGGGTGGCCCGGGCGGCCTCCCAGTGCGGGGCGAAGGCCAGCTCCCAGTAGCGCCGCAGCTCCTCCGCCGCCTGCCGGGCCACGCGTTCGCCGCCGCGTGCCATGGCGCACCGCACGACCTCCGGCAGCTCGCTGCCGGCCAGGCCGCTGTCCGGCCGGCCGTCGCGCAGCGTCCGGAGTTCGGCCAGGACCCGCTCGGGCGGAGTGGAGCGGACCTGTTCGAGCTCCTCCTCGACGGTGGGGGAGGGGTCCGACGGATGTGGACTGAGGAAGTCCGGTACGTAACCCCCGGCGTCCAGTGCCAGCGCGGTCAGCAGCGGCAGCCGCGCCCGGCGCAGCACCCGGCGGGCGCGGGCCACCCACGGATCGGAGCCCGGTTCCGTGCGCAGTCCCCACGGCAGCAGCGTGGACGTCACCTCGTGCAGCGGTGAGACGGCGAAGCGGGAGCGGGCCAGTCCCTCCGCGTCCACCGTCAGCTCGATCACCGCTCCCCCCCCAGCAGGCCCCGAGCGCACCGCGTGCGCACCGACTCTTCGAACCTGCTCGAATCGTGGCACGAGCGCTCGCCGTGACCAACAGCCCCGGCGCACCCTGATGACCGGTCATCGAAGCCGAGGGGGAGGACATGCGCACATCACCGCGGTTCCAAGGGAGTCGAAGGACACCGGCGGCGCCGGACGCACCGGTCGCGAGCCGGGCCCGGGAGACCTGGAGAGCACGGAGGGCATGGGGAGCACGGGGAACACGGAAAACACGGAGATCCCGGTCACGGGTGACCGTGGCGCTCGCCGCCGCCGGACTCCTGGTGGTGTCGGGCACCTGCACCTCGGCGGCGCAGGACCGGGAGGGGACGGTCGCGGCACCGGCCGGGGAGAACGGGGGGCTCTCCGGCGCCGCGCCCTGCCCCGGCCTGGACGGCTTCACCTGCGCCACCCTGAACGTGCCGCTCGACCACCGGGGCCGCACCCCGGGCCGGCTCGGCCTGAAGATCGCGATGGCCGACAACGCCGAGGCACCCAAGGGCGTCCTGCTGTTCCTGACGGGCGGGCCGGGCCAGCCCGGCGTGCCGTTCGTCCAGCGCATCCGCGACCGGATGGCGCCGGTGCTGAAGGACTACCGCCTGGTGATGATCGACCAGCGCGGCACCGGCGCCGGCGCGCTGCAATGTCCCCGGCTGCAGAAGGAGATTGGCGCCTCCGACCTCACCCCGCCCACCGAGCAGGCGGTGAAGGAGTGCGCCGCGGCCATCGGCGAGCAGCGCCGCTTCTACAGCACCGGTGACACCGTCGCCGACCTGGAGCTGCTGCGCCGGGCCCTGGGCGTGCGGAAGATGACCCTCGACGGCGTCTCCTACGGCACCTACACCGCCACCCGGTACGCGCTGGCCCACCCGAACCGCGTGGCCCGGCTGGTGCTGGACTCGGTGGTGCCGCAGACCGGGTACGACCCGATGGACCTCGCCGCCCTGCGCGCGGCACCGCGCGTGCTGCGCGAGGCCTGCGCGGCGATCGAGTGCACCACGGACCCCGGCGCGGACCTCGCGAAGGTGGTGGACACCTACGGCAACGGCGCCGACGTCATCGACGCGCTCACCACCTGGGGCTTCGTCGACCCGGACTACGCCGAGATGATCGACGCGCTGCACCGGGCCGCCGAGGGCGACCCCGGACTGCTGCGCGGACTGATCGCGGGCACCCGGCAGGGCAACGCCGCCACCGCCGAGGAGCTGAGCCAGGGGCTGCACGCCTCCACCCTGTGCCTGGACGGCCGCTACCCCTGGGGCAGGTCCGACGCCCCCGTGGCCGGGCGGCGCGAGGCGCTCGAGAAGGCGGGCGCCGAGCTGACCCCGCGCGACTACGGCCCGTTCGACGCGGCCACCGCCACCGGCCTCGGCTCGATGCTCAGCTGTCTGCACTGGCCGCCCACCCCGGCGCCGCCGCTGCCCTCGCCGCACCGCAGGCTGCCCGGCTCCGTCCCGGTCCTGCTGCTGGGCGGCGACCGCGATCTGTCGACGCCGGTGGAGTGGCTGTACAACCAGAAGAAGCTGACCCCGCGCGCCGAGGTCGTGGTGGTCGAGGGAGCCGCGCACTCGGTGCAGAGCAGGGCGGCGAGCGACGAGGGCCGCGAGGCGGTGTACGACTTCCTTCTCCGCCGCTGATTCCCTGCTCGCACACGGCTTCCTCATCCGTGCACGGCCGGGGCCCGGTACACCGCCGCGGGCCCCGGCCGTGCACGCATGCGGCCCGCCTGCACGCATGCCGCTGCGGACGGAACGCCGCTGCGGACGCGGCCCCCGGCACACGCCCGCGGGCATACGACCACAGGCCCCGATATACGGTCGGAAGGTGACCGACCAGCACCCGACCGACCAGCACGACATGCCGCAGCCGCCGCCCGCCCCCGAGCTCTTCACCTGGGAGTTCGCCACCGATCCCTACCCGGCCTACGCCTGGCTGCGCGAGCACGCCCCCGTGCACAGGACCCGCCTGCCGAGCGGAGTCGAGGCCTGGCTGGTCACCCGCTACGCCGACGCCAAGCAGACCCTCGCCGACAACCGCCTGTCCAAGAACCCGGCGCATCACGACGAGCCGGAGCACGCCAAGGGCAAGACGGGCATCCCCGGCGAGCGCAAGGCGGAGCTGATGACGCATCTGCTGAACATCGACCCGCCGGACCACACCCGGCTGCGCCGGCTGGTCAGCAAGGCCTTCACCCCGCGCCGGGTCGCCGAGTTCGCGCCCAGGGTGCAGGAGCTGACCGACACCCTCATCGACCGGTTCGCCGCTCGGGGGTCGGCCGACCTCATCCACGAGTTCGCCTTCCCGCTGCCCATCTACGCCATCTGCGACATGCTCGGCGTGCCCCGCGAGGACCAGGACGACTTCCGGGACTGGGCGGGCATGATGATCCGTCACCAGGGCGGCCCGCGCGGTGGAGTGGCCCGCTCGGTGAAGAAGATGCGCGGCTATCTCGCCGACCTCATCCACCGCAAGCGCGCGGCCCTGCCCGACCGGCCGGCACCCGGCGAGGACCTGATCTCCGGTCTGATCCGGGCCTCCGACCACGGCGAGCACCTCACCGAGAACGAGGCCGCCGCGATGGCGTTCATCCTGCTGTTCGCCGGTTTCGAGACCACCGTCAACCTCATCGGCAACGGCACCTACGCCCTGCTCACCCACCCCGAGCAGCGGGCCCGGCTGCAGCGGTCCCTGGCCGCGGGGGAGCGGGAGCTGCTGACCACCGGGGTGGAGGAACTGCTGCGCTACGACGGCCCGGTGGAGATCGCCACCTGGCGGTTCGCCACCGAGCCGGTCGTCATCGGCGGACAGCGGATCGAGGCCGGGGACCCCGTGCTGGTCGTCCTCGCCGCGGCGGACCGGGACCCGGAGCGGTTCGCCGACCCGGATGTGCTCGACCTCGGCCGGCGCGACAACCAGCATCTGGGGTACGGCCACGGCATCCACTACTGCCTGGGCGCGCCGCTGGCCCGGCTGGAGGGGCAGACCGCGCTCGGCACCTTGCTGACCCGGCTGCCGGATCTGCGCCTTGCGGTCGAACCGGACGAACTGCGCTGGCGCGGCGGGCTCATCATGCGCGGACTGCGCACACTGCCCGTGGAATTCACCCCTTTGCGGACCTGACTTCCCAAAACGGACCGCGCTTTGGGTACCCCGTCCGGCCAGCGCAAACATGACACACGTTCAACTATGTGATCTTCACGTGATCTGCGCGGCATGAACTTGTGACAACTGATCGTCTGCCGATACGTTCACCTGTCAACGCGACGTCCAATTCCGGTTCGCCGCGCTGGTCACTGCTGTCCGTCTGAAAGGTCTCCGCATGCTCTCCGGGAACGGTCGTCACCGTCGCCCCCGCCAGGCTCCGGCTCTCCTTGTCGCGGCCGGAGTGACCGGATCCGCCATCGCCATTCCGCTTCTGGGGGCGAGCGGCGCCAGCGCGGCCGACGGGGAGACCTGGGACCAGGTCGCGGAGTGCGAGTCCGGCGGCTCCTGGAGCCAGAACACCGGCAACGGCTACTACGGCGGTCTGCAGCTGACCCAGGACGACTGGGAGAACTACGGCGGACTGGAGTACGCGCCCAGCGCCGACCAGGCCAGCCGGAACCAGCAGATAGCGGTCGCGGAACGCATACTCGCCGACCAGGGTGTCGGCGCCTGGCGCGCCTGCGGCCTGCTCGCGGGGCTGGAGCAGGGCTCGGGGGCCGAGGGGATTGACACGGGCACGGGCTCGCAGTCTCCGTCCTCCACGGACACGCCGGAAAGCAGCGAATCTACCGATGAGTCCGGCTCATCGGATTCCGTTGATCCGTCCGTCTCTTCGTCTGCATCGCCCTCCGCCACGGAGGGCGGGGCCAGTGGAGACGGCGCGGAGGGCTCCACGGGCTCGGCCGATGCGAATGAATCGCCCGAGTCCGACAAGTCCACCGATGTCGACTCCGAGTCCTCGGCCGTCGAAACAACCGGAAACAGTAACGAGTCGGACAAGTCCGGCCAGAGCACCGGCTCTTCCGCGCTGATCGACACCGGTGCCTCCACGGGGACCGGCCGGCACCGCGGCCCCAGCGCCGAGGAGAAGGAAGAGGACCTCGCGTCCGGGTCGTCCGGCCGGCATGCCGCGCACCCCTCGGACGACGCCTCCGACGGCTCCTACACCGTCCGCCGCGGGGACAGCCTGTGGTCCATCGCCGACTCCCTTGAGGTGGACGGCGGTTGGCGTGCGCTGTACGAGCGTAACGAGCAGGTCGTCGGTGACGACCCGGACCTCATCCTGCCCGGTCAGACGCTTGAGGTCGCAGAGGGCGCGAGCGGGAAGTGACGGGCGAAAAGCCGCGGATCGGACGGTAGTTGACGTCATGATTCGAGCTGAATGCCCGATATAAAAGCGGTGAGAGATAGGTCTCAGAAGCCCTGATCGTCTTTGAAAATCGGCCGAACGGGTGTCTACGGTCGTGACCGCTCGCCATCGCGGGCCCCGGCTGCCGCCACGCCGAATCCTGCCAGTGGCACCCGGGAACAGTCGTCGCGTCATGCGCCGTAGGCAGGAGCGGGGGACCCAAGGTAAGTGCCGTTTCCGGTGCCTGGCACCGGAGTGCGGCTTGGGGTGAAGCCGCGTCCCGTGCGGGACGTGGCCGGGCAACTCAACCGGCCCGAACCCGACAGCTCACCTCGCAGGCGTCGGTGAGGGGATCCATCCATGCTGTTTTCCGGCAAGGGCAAGCACCGTCGTCCGAACAAGGCCACCCGCGCCATCGCCATCGCCGGTGTCACCGGCGCCGCCGTCGCCGCCCCGCTGATGGCGGCCGGCTCGGCCTCCGCCGCCACCGCCTCCGAGTGGGACGCCGTCGCCCAGTGCGAGTCCGGCGGCAACTGGTCCATCAACACCGGCAACGGCTACTACGGCGGTCTGCAGTTCTCCGCCTCCACCTGGGCCGCCTACGGCGGCACCAAGTACGCCGCCACCGCCGACAAGGCCACCAAGGCGCAGCAGATCGAGATCGCCGAGAAGGTGCTCGCGGGCCAGGGCAAGGGTGCCTGGCCGGTCTGCGGCAAGAACCTGTCCAGCACCCCCTACAACGGTGCCGCCGCCGAGGCCCCCAAGGCCGGCGCCTCCGCCGAGCGCTCCACCGAGCAGAAGGCGACCCGCTCCACCGAGCGTCCGGCGCCGAAGGCCGAGAAGAAGGCCGAGGCCAAGAAGACCGTCACCACCCCGGCCGGCGACAAGGTCGAGAAGGGCGACGGCGAGTACAAGGTCGTCAAGGGCGACACCCTCAGCTCCATCGCCGCCGAGCACGGCGTCAAGGGCGGCTGGCAGAAGCTCTTCGAGCTGAACGACGACATCATCGAGGACGCCGACCTCATCTTCCCGGGCCAGCAGCTGCACCTGAAGTAAGCAGCGGCCCCGCGGTCCGCCCGCTCCGGTGCGTGTTCCCCCGTGCGCACCGGGGCGGGCTTTTTCATGGAACCATGTTTGTTCCGTTCGGAAACAATCTATGCTCGGTTCCGTCCCACGGGATGGGCGACCGGATGGCCGATCGCCCGGAGCCGGTTAGGCTCGGTCTCGCAGCGCCACCACGGCCCTGCACACTCGCGTCACATCCAAGAAGGAGATGCTCGTGCCGTCCATCGACGTCGTCGTAGCCCGGGAAATCCTGGACTCCCGAGGCAATCCCACGGTCGAGGTCGAGGTCGGCCTCGACGACGGCAGCACCGGTCGTGCCGCCGTCCCGTCCGGCGCCTCCACGGGCGCCTTCGAGGCCATCGAGCTTCGCGACGGCGACTCGAACCGCTACCTCGGCAAGGGCGTGGAGAAGGCCGTTCTCGCGGTCATCGAGCAGATCGGCCCTGAGCTGGTCGGCTACGACGCCACCGAGCAGCGCCTGATCGACCAGGCCATGTTCGACCTGGACGCCACCGACAACAAGGGCTCCCTCGGCGCCAACGCCATCCTCGGCGTCTCCCTCGCCGTCGCCCACGCCGCCTCCGAGGCCAGCGACCTGCCGCTGTTCCGCTACCTGGGCGGCCCCAACGCGCACCTGCTGCCGGTGCCGATGATGAACATCCTGAACGGCGGCTCGCACGCCGACTCCAACGTGGACATCCAGGAGTTCATGATCGCCCCGATCGGTGCGGAGTCCTTCTCCGAGGCGCTGCGCTGGGGTGCCGAGGTCTACCACACCCTGAAGAAGGTCCTGAAGAGCAAGGGCCTGTCCACCGGCCTCGGCGACGAGGGCGGCTTCGCCCCGAACCTCGGCTCCAACCGCGAGGCCCTCGACCTCATCCTCGAGGCCATCAAGGAGGCCGGCTACACCCCCGGCGAGCAGGTCGCGCTCGCCCTGGACGTGGCCGCGTCCGAGTTCTACAAGGACGGCTCCTACGTCTTCGAGGGCAAGGAGCGCTCCGCCGCCGAGATGACGGAGTACTACGCCGAGCTGGTCGACGCCTACCCGCTGGTCTCCATCGAGGACCCGCTGTTCGAGGACGACTGGGAGGGCTGGAAGACCATCACCGCCAAGCTCGGTGACAAGGTCCAGCTCGTCGGCGACGACCTGTTCGTCACCAACCCCGAGCGTCTGGCCCGCGGCATCGAGGAGGGCGCCGCCAACGCCCTGCTGGTGAAGGTCAACCAGATCGGCTCGCTCACCGAGACCCTGGACGCGGTCGAGCTGGCCCAGCGCAACGGCTACAAGTGCATGATGTCCCACCGCTCCGGCGAGACCGAGGACGTCACCATCGCCGACCTCGCCGTCGCCACCAACTGCGGCCAGATCAAGACCGGCGCCCCGGCCCGCTCCGAGCGCGTCGCCAAGTACAACCAGCTGCTGCGCATCGAGGAGATCCTCGACGACGCGGCGGTGTACGCCGGCCGCTCCGCCTTCCCGCGCTTCAAGGGCTGACGCCACACGGGGCCCCGTCCCCGTGAGAGGGCAGCGTCGTACGTACGTCCCCGTACTCGGTCCCGTACCGTGTGCGGGGACGTACGCGCGTGGACGGGAGGCGCCAGGCAGATGGCTGTGAAGGACCGGGACCGTTTCTCCACCGCGACCAGGATCCGGCTGATCGGTGAGCAGACCGCGGCCCGGGTCTACCGCTCGCAGACCCGGCGCCAGGCCCGCCGCTCCCGGCTGACCGGCCGGGCCGCGCTGCTCGCCCTGGTGGTCTGCTCGCTGATCGTGGCACTCGCCTACCCCATGCGCCAGTACGTCTCCCAGCGCGCCGAGATCGCCGACCTGCGGCAGCAGCAGAAGGAGGCGCGCGAGCGCGTGGAACGGCTGCGCGACCTCAAGGCGCGCTGGCAGGACGACGCCTACGCCGAGCAGGAGATCCGCCGCCGGCTGCACTACGTCATGCCGGGCGAGACCGGCTACATCGTGATCGACCCGGGCACGGCCAGGAAGTCCCGCACCGACCGCGAGACCGCCGACCGCCCCTGGTACGCGAACCTCTGGGACGGCGTCGACAAGGCCGACGCCGCCGCCCAGTGACCGTATAGAAAGACAGGTATGGAGAAGCCCCCGCCCACGACCCCGCGCACCGAGCCCACCGACGCGGACGTCGAGGCCTTCAAGCAGCAGCTCGGCCGGCCCCCGCGCGGGCTGCGCGCCATCGCGCACCGCTGCCCCTGCGGCCAGCCGGACGTCGTGGAGACCGCCCCGCGGCTGCCCGACGGCACCCCCTTCCCGACGCTGTACTACCTCACCTGCCCCCGGGCCAACTCGGCGATCGGCACGCTCGAGGCGAACGGCGTGATGAAGGAGATGACCGAGCGGCTGGCCACCGACCCCGAGCTGGCCGCCGCCTACCGCGCCGCGCACGAGGACTACATCCGGCGGCGCGACGAGATCGAGGAGCTGAAGAACTTCCCCAGCGCCGGCGGTATGCCGGACCGGGTGAAGTGCCTGCACGTGCTGGTCGCCCACTCGCTGGCCGCCGGACCGGGCGTCAACCCGCTCGGCGACGAGGCGCTGGCGATGCTGCCCGAGTGGTGGCGCAAGGGCCCCTGTGTGACGCCCACGGCCGGGGAGGAGGCCAAGTGACCCGGGTCGCCGCCATCGACTGCGGCACGAACTCCATCCGCCTGCTGGTGGCCGACGCGGACCCCGTGACCGGCGAACTGACCGACCTGGACCGCCGCATGACCATCGTGCGCCTCGGGCAGGGCGTCGACCGCACCGGCCGGCTCGCCCCCGAGGCCCTTGAGCGGACCTTCGCCGCCTGCCGCGAGTACGCGGAGATCATCAAGAAGCACGGGGCATCCGAGCACCTGCGCTTCGTCGCCACCTCCGCCTCCCGCGACGCCGAGAACCGCGAGGACTTCGTGCGCGGGGTGGTGGACATCCTCGGCGTGGAGCCCGAGGTCATCACCGGCGACCAGGAGGCCGAGTTCTCCTTCACCGGCGCCACCAAGGAGCTGGCGGACCACGACCACCTGCCCAAGCCCTTCCTGGTGGTCGACATCGGCGGCGGCTCGACCGAGTTCGTGGTCGGCGACGACCATGTGCGCGCCGCCCGCTCCGTCGACGTCGGCTGCGTCCGGATGACCGAGCGGCACCTGGTGCACGAGGGGAAGGTCGCCGACCCGCCCACCGAGCAGCAGATCGCCGCCATGCGGGCCGACATCGAGGCCGCCCTCGACCTGGCCGAACAGTCCGTCCCGCTGCGCGAGGCGCGCACCCTGGTGGGCCTCGCCGGATCCGTCACCACCGTCTCCGCCATCGCCCAGGACCTGCCCGAGTACGACTCGGCGGCCATCCACCACTCACGGGTCTCCCGGGACCGCGTCCGGGAGATCACCGAGCACCTGCTGCGCTCCACCCACGCCGAGCGCGCGAAGATCCCCTCCATGCATCCGGGCCGCGTGGACGTGATCGGCGCCGGCGCTCTCGTCCTGCTGTCGATCATGGAACGCACCGGCGCGGAGGAGGTCGTGGTCTCCGAGCACGACATCCTCGACGGCATCGCGTGGTCGGTGGCGTAGCTCTCTTTTGTTACTCGCCGGTAGTCACCGGTTGAGCAGTGCGGATAGCGTATGAGCGACCTCGAGGGGCCCTTCGCGGGCCCCTCGCCGGTGTCTCGCCGGTGAAGTTCGTGAAGTTCTTCACAAGGATTTTGGTCGTACGGGGCCCTCGAATGGGGCCCATTGGCCCTTCCGGGGGGTTCCGGGCCTGTTGAACATGTTCAGCAGGCACCTGCGGATCGCGTACCGGAGGGAGTGTTTCAGGGGGCTCACGGCCGACCGTGATGTCCAGAGAGGCAGCTCACGCGGCATTGACAACGTGCGGCGAGCGTCACGGTTCCCGTACTTGGACATGATCTAATTCACGCGGGGCGGGGAGTGTAACACAGGTCCTGTCCGAGCTTGTGAAGGGGCGCACGAACCACCCCCCTCGGGCGGGTGGATACTCGATGGCATGAGCACCACGGAGCGTCCCAGGATCCTCGTAGTAGGCGGTGGGTACGTAGGCCTGTACGCAGCTCGGCGCATCCAGAAGAAGATGCGTTACGGCGAGGCGACCGTCACCGTCGTCGACCCGCGGTCGTACATGACCTACCAGCCCTTCCTCCCCGAAGCCGCCGCCGGCAGCATCTCCCCTCGCCACGTCGTCGTCCCGCTGCGGCGCGTGCTGCCCAAGGCGGAGGTCCTCACCGGTCGGGTCACCAGCATCGACCAGGACCGCAAGGTCGCCACGATCGCCCCGCTGGTCGGCGAGGCGTACGAGCTTCCCTTCGACTACCTGGTGATCGCGCTCGGCGCGGTCTCCCGCACCTTCCCGATCCCCGGCCTCGCCGAGCAGGGCATCGGCATGAAGAGCATCGAGGAGGCCATCGGCCTGCGCAACCACGTCCTCGAGCAGCTCGACAAGGCCGACTCCACCACCGACGAGGAGATCCGCCGCAAGGCCCTCACCTTCGTCTTCGTGGGCGGCGGCTTCGCCGGTGCGGAGACCATCGGTGAGGTCGAGGACATGGCGCGGGACGCGGCCAAGTACTACCGGAACGTCTCCCGCGAGGACATGCGCTTCATCCTCGTCGACGCCGCCGACAAGATCCTCCCCGAGGTGGGTCCGAAGCTCGGCAAGTACGGCAAGGAGCACCTGGAGAGCCGTGGTGTCGAGGTCTACCTCAACACCTCGATGGAGTCCTGCGTCGACGGCCACGTGGTGCTGAAGAACGGCCTCGAGGTGGACTCCGACACCATCGTGTGGACGGCCGGCGTCAAGCCGAACCCGGCGCTCGCCCGCTTCGGCCTGCCGCTGGGTCCGCGCGGCCACGTCGACTGCGAGCCGACGCTCCAGGTCAAGGGCACCGACTACATCTGGGCCGCGGGCGACAACGCCCAGGTGCCGGACCTCGTGGGCCGCAAGGCCGGCAACGAGAACGCCTGGTGCCCGCCGAACGCCCAGCACGCCCTGCGCCAGGCCAAGGTCCTCGGCGACAACGTGGTGTCCGGCATGCGGGGCTTCCCGCAGAAGGAGTACAGCCACGCCAACAAGGGCGCCGTGGCGGGCCTCGGCCTGCACAAGGGCGTGGCGATGATCGTCGTCGGCAAGATGAAGATCAAGCTGAAGGGCCGGCTCGCCTGGTACATGCACCGCACCTACCACGGCCTGGCGATGCCCACCTGGAACCGCAAGATCCGGGTCTTCGCCGACTGGACCCTGCAGATGTTCCTCAAGCGCGAGGTCGTCTCGCTGGGCGCCATCGAGTCCCCCCGCGAGGAGTTCTACGAGGCCGCCAAGCCGGCCCCGGCCCCCGCGGCGGCCGCACCCCGCAAGACCGAGGAGAAGGCCAAGGCCTCCTGACCTCCGGTCCGCATACCCCCGAAGGGGCCACCCGCCATCCGTGGTGCGGGCGGCCCCTTCGGCGTGTGCGGGGCAGAGCGTGCCGGGGGCGTTGTGGCGACTCCGGGCGCAGGGAGCCGGTGGTGGAACGACTGCTCGAAGCAGCGGGCCGTCCAGTCGGTGACGGGCCTTTTCGGCGGACACAACGGTCGCGGTCGCCCCTGCGGCGGCGAGGCGTACGGCGTGAGTGGTCACTGGTTTCTCTCCCGTTCGGCGGTGGTCAGATCCAGCGGCCCGTCGGGCAGGTACGACGGGCGCGCGGCGAGGCCGTGCTCACGCCGTCACCTCCGCCCAGACGCTCTTCCCCCAGGGCAAAGGGATGACGCCGACACTGCTCGCCACGGCCTGCACGAGTGCCAGGCCCCGGCCGCTCTCCTCGAGCAGGTCGACCTGCTGCAGATGCGGTTGCCGTCGGCTCCGGTCGGTCACGCTCACCCGTACCCGCCGCATCCCGGTGCGGGCCACGTTGACGCGGATCACGTCCCCGCACCCGTGCTGAACGGCGTTCGTCACCAGCTCGGTCGCCACGAGATGTGTGTCCTCCCGTAACTCCCTCAGCCCCCACCCCGTGAGGACAGCGGTCAGCATCCGCCGGGTATCGGCGCCGGCGAGCTCGTCCCGCTGCATCAGCGCGGTGAAGGTCGGGTAGCCGGTCGCATGTGCGATCGGCCGCCACGACGCCGCGAGGCGGGTCTCCGGGCCGCCCTCGGCACGGGTGAATGCAGTGCTCGCCACAGACGCCTCCAACGGCATTGCGCAGTTCGCTCGTACCGCGAGTGAAGCGAGGAATACGCTGGGTGCACCAGCGCCGGTCAACGCTCATGCGTTTACCGGGTTTAACGCCGTGGTCGGGAGGGTGGAGAGGCACGGTGAATCACCCGCCTGCGCGTAACGACGCGCTGCATGATGCCCTGAAAGAAGCCGGTCTGACGTACGAGCAGGCCGCCGCCGCGGTCAGGGTCGTGGCCGCCGAGGCGGGCGAGTTGCTCCGCACCAACAAGTCGGCCATCGCCCACTGGGTCAGCGGCCGCAAGAAGCCGTCGCCCCGGACAGCGACGTACCTTGCCGAAGCGGTCTCTCGCAGGCTCGGCCGCCATCTGAGGCCGAGCGATCTCGGATTGTGCGCCCCGGAGCAGGACACCCCCCATGAGGGTCTCGGCCTGCTGCTCGGGCCCGATCCGGTCGACACCCTCCGGCGACTCGGGGAGGCGGACATTCACCGGAGAGGCTTTCTCACCGGCACGGCCTACAGCGTCGCGGCGGCGGCTCTGCCGCTGGGCGTGGAGCAGGCCGTCGAGCAGCGGCAGCGGGCCGCAGCAGCGGGGCACCGCGCGGGGCCGGCCGAGATCGCCGCCGTCCGCGACATGGTCGCCATGTACACCCGCATCGACGAGCGGCACGGAGGCCGGCAGGGGCGCAGCGCTGTCGCCCAGTACCTGCGCAGCGACGTCGCAGACCTCTGCCGTTCCTCCTTCGCCCGCGAACGGGACCGGGCCGACGCCCTGTCAGCGGCGGCCTGCGTCGCCTACCTCGCGGGCTGGAAAGCCTACGACGCGGGCGAGCACGGTCTCGCTCAGCGCTATTACCTCCAGGCATGGGCCCTCACCAAGGAGGCCGACGACGACCTTCACGGCGCCTGGATACTGCGCATCATGGCGCACAACGGCATGGACATCCGCCAGCCGGCCGCCACCCTCGACCTCGCCGAGCGCGCCCTGGACACCGTCCGCGGCCGGGTCGACCCGGCGACCGAGGCCCTGTTCGCGGTGACACGCGCCCGCGCGCTCGCCCATGCTGGCCGGGGCAAGGAGGCGGTCGCCCAGATCCGCCAGGCACAGGACCTCGTTCTCCACGGTGACCCCGAGGCCGTCCCGTTCTGGGCCGCGCTCTGGGGCTCCTCGCGGGCGACCGTCGCCAGTCACACCGCGAAGACGTTCCGTGAGCTGCGCGACCACGCCAACGCCGAGCGCTACTACGCGACCTCTGCCAAGGCCAGGCCCGGAGCCGGGGGACAGCACCAGAGGATCACCGCGCTGACCCTCGCAGCACAGGGCCGGGAGCAGTCTGCGCAGGGACACCTCGAGGCCGCCTGCGCGACCTGGTCGACGAGCCTCGACCTGTTCGACGGCGTCCGCTCGGCTCGCGCCGCCAGTGAGGTGAGGATCATCCGCGGGCAGCTGCGTGTCTTCGACCGCAGAGGCGTGAAGGCCGCCGTGGAGCTCGACGAGCGCGCCCGCAGCTGGCAGCTCGTCCACACATGATCACTGCATTGGCGGTGTGTCAGATCTGGCCCGTGGGTGCCCGTCCCTGTTCGTCATGGAATTCGCATACGCCCTGCCCGAAGGGCTGAAGAAGGCGTGCGCCAGCGGTGCGCCGGCGACAAGGACGAGGGACCGCGAAGCTCCGCCGTTCTTGCAGGTCGGCGGTTACAGGCGTCGGAGTGCCCGGAGCCGGACTTGAACCGGCACGCCCGCGTAGGGGCAGCGAGGTTTAAGCTCGCCGTGTCTGCATTCCACCATCCGGGCAGGCCATGGGCTCCGCGTCGAGTGCTCCGAGCCTAGCGTCACGGCCCCTCCGCTTCGGGAGCGGGCAAACCCATGTTGTCTTATTTTATTGGCAACTGATGGAGCATCAGCTCATGGGCAGGCCATCAGCACTTGCCAGCAAGCCTTGCGCGCCATCGCCGGGTGCGCATGCGGAATGACGGAAATTCACCGTCTCGACGAGGGTGCCCGGCCGGTTCTTCGCGCCGGGGGAGGCGCCCCCCCGGCGCGCGGGCCGGACCCGACTCGGGTAGGGGGCGGTATCAGACCCAGGTATGACACAGCGGCCCGCCGGTCAGTCCTCAGTCGCCCCCGGGAACCGGAGCAGCGGCTGACTCGCCGCGGACCATCGCACGCAACGATGGACGCATACCCAGCAACGTCGTACTCGTCGTCCCGACAGGAGCGTCCAACCCGTGACCACCGCACCCATCGCCGACCGGTCCACCGCCGTGGCCGCGCGCGCCACGGAGCTGTCGAAGATCTACGGACAGGGCGAGACCCAGGTGGTCGCCCTGGACCGGGTCACCGTCGACTTCGTGCAGGCCGAGTTCACCGCGATCATGGGCCCCTCCGGCTCCGGCAAGTCCACGCTGATGCACTGCGTGGCCGGCCTGGACACCTTCTCCTCCGGCTCGGTCCGCATCGGCGACGTCGAACTCGGCACGCTGAAGGACAAGCAGCTGACCAAGCTGCGCCGTGACAAGATCGGCTTCATCTTCCAGGCGTTCAACCTGCTGCCCACCCTCAACGCCCTGGAGAACATCACCCTCCCCATGGACATCGCGGGCCGCAAGCCCGACAAGGAGTGGCTGGACACGGTCATCGGGCTGATCGGCCTCTCCGGACGGCTCGGCCACCGGCCCTCCCAGCTCTCCGGCGGCCAGCAGCAGCGTGTCGCCGTCGCCCGCGCGCTCGCCTCCAAGCCGGACATCGTCTTCGGCGACGAGCCCACCGGCAACCTCGACTCCCGCTCCGGCGCCGAGGTGCTCGGCTTCCTGCGCAACTCGGTGCGCGAGCTGGGCCAGACGGTGGTCATGGTGACCCACGACCCCGTCGCCGCCGCTTACGCGGACCGGGTGATCTTCCTGGCGGACGGCCGGATCGTCGACGAGATGTACGGGCCGACGGCCGACTCGGTGCTGGACCGCATGAAGCGGTTCGACGCCAAGGGCCGCACCAGCTGACAGCCCCTCATCCCGCCCCCCTCGTACGTCTGGACTCGAGAAGACACCCATGTTCCGTACCGCCTTGCGCAATGTGCTCGCGCACAAGGCCCGGCTCCTGATGACCGTGCTCGCCGTGATGCTCGGCGTGGCCTTCGTGTCGGGGACCCTGGTCTTCACCAACACCATCTCCAGCGCTCTGCAGAAGAGCTCCGCCAAGGGCTTCGACCATGTCGACGTCGCCGTCACACCCAAGTGGAAGGACGCCGAGGGCGACCGGGTCGGCAAGAGCCAGGAGCTGACGAAGGCCATGGTCGACGCCAGTGCCCGGGTGCCGGGCGCCGAGAGTGCCATCGGCGTGGTCGGAGGGTTCGCCGCCCTCGCCGACAAGGACGGCAGGCTGGTCGGCGACGGCTTCCAGACGCAGGGCGGCAACTACTGGGGCGCCAAGGACCCCCGCTACCCGCTGGTCGAGGGCCGCGCGCCCAGGGGGCCGGACGAGGTCCTCGTCGACTCCGAGACGGTGAAGCGGGCCGGCTACCGGGTCGGCGAGCCCGTGCGGATGTCGGTGAACGGCCCGCTCCTCGAGCCGGTCCTGGTCGGCGTCTTCACCACGGACGACGGCAATGTGGCGGCCGGCGGCAGCCTCGCGCTGTTCGACACCGCGACCGCGCAGAAGGTGTTCGGCAAGGAGGGCACCTTCGACGAGATCGACGTCAAGGCCAAGGCCGGCGTCTCCGAGGCCGCGCTCAAGGCCCAGCTGGACAAGGCGCTGCCGCGGGACGTCGTGGAGACGGAGACCGGGGGCAAGCTGGCCGAGGAGCAGGCCGAGGCCATCGCCTCCTCGATGAGCGGGCTGAAGCAGGGCCTGCTGGTGTTCGCCGGCATCGCGCTGTTCGTCGGCACGTTCATCATCGCCAACACCTTCACCATGCTGGTCGCCCAGCGCACCAAGGAGCTGGCGCTGCTGCGCGCCGTCGGTGCCTCCCGGCGGCAGGTCACCCGGTCGGTGCTGATCGAGGCGTTCGTGGTCGGCACGGTGGCCGCCGTGGCCGGACTGCTCGGCGGCATCGGCATCGGCGTGGGGCTGCGCTCCCTGATGGGCATGCTGGAGGCCACCGTGCCCGACGGGCCGCTGGTGATCACCCCCGGCACGGTCGGCACCGCCTTCGCCGTCGGCATCCTCGTCACCATGCTCGCCGCGTGGCTGCCCGGCCGCCGGGCGGCGAAGATCCCGCCGGTGGCGGCGATGAGCTCGGTGCACGCCAAGGCCACCACCAAGTCGCTGGTGCTGCGCAACACCGTCGGCGCGCTGTTCTCCGCCGCCGGAGTCGCGGTGGTCCTCGCGGCCACCTCGATGGACGGCTCGGACGGCCAGGCCCCCATGGGCTTCGGCGCCGTGCTGCTGATCACCGGCGTGTTCATCCTGACCCCGCTGCTGTCCCGCCCGCTGATCGCGGCCGCCGCCCCCGTGATGCGCCTCTTCGGGGTCTCCGGCAAGCTCGCCCGGCAGAACTCGGTGCGCAACCCGCGCCGCACCGCCGCGACCGCGTCCGCGCTGATGATCGGGCTCACCCTGATCACCGGCATGACGGTGATGGCGGGCAGCCTGCAGAAGTCCATCGACAAGATGGCCTCCGGGGCCATCGAGGCGGACTACGTGGTCTCCATGGCGACCGGCAACGCCCTCTCCCCGGACGTCGAGCAGAAGCTGAAGAAGCTCGACGAGGTCACCGCCACCAGCGCCATGCGCAACTCGCCGTCCCGCATCGACGGCAGCACCGAGTTCCTGACCGGCGTCGACGGCACCGCCTTCGGGAAGCTGACCGACTTCGAGGTGCAGGACGGTTCCCTCGCGATCGGCGGCACGCGGGTCGTGGTGGACGACGGGACCGCGAAGTCGCACGACTGGAAGGCAGGCAGCACCTTCGACGTGGCCTACGAGGACGGCAAGAAGCAGCGGCTGACCGTCGCCGGGGTCTACCGGGGCAACGACATGTTCTCCGGCATCATGATCGACAACCGGACCCTCGCCCCGCACCAGACCGACCCGACCGACATGCTGGTCCTGGTGAAGACCGCGGACGGCGTCTCCGACGCGGTCAAGGACCGGCTGGAGAAGGCGCTCGGCTCCAACCCGGCGATCGCGGTCCAGGACAAGAAGGACATCTCCAACGAGATCGCCAAGATGTTCACCCTGGTGCTGAACATGGTCTACGGGCTGCTGGCGATGGCGGTGATCGTCGCGGTGATCGGCGTCATCAACACCCTGGCCATGTCGGTGTTCGAACGCTCGCAGGAGATCGGCATGCTCCGCGCGGTCGGCCTGGACCGCAGGGGCGTCAAGCGGATGGTCCGCCTGGAGTCCCTGGTGATCTCCCTGTTCGGCGGGGTGCTCGGCATCGGCCTGGGCGTGTTCTTCGGCTGGGCGGCCGGTGAGCTGCTCGGCACCCGGATGGCGACCTACGAACTGGTCCTGCCCTGGGACCGCCTGGCGGTCTTCCTGCTGCTGGCCGCGACGGTGGGGGTGCTCGCCGCGCTCTGGCCGGCCCGGCGGGCGGCCCGGCTGAACATGCTCCAGGCGATCAAGGCGGAGTAGTTCCTCACCGCGAGCGGAATCGAGGGGAATCGAGGGGAATCGAGCGGAATGCAGGGCCCCGTCCCAGAGCCGGGACGGGGCCCTTCGCCGTCCGCGCGGGCGGCCGGGGCCTTTCCGGACGAGCGACCCCGGCGGCCGCCGGTCAGTGCCAGGTGCGGGTGCGCAGCGGCAGCCCCGAGTCGCCGGAGTCGGGGGTCTTCACCGCGAGGATCTGGTTGACGCCGATGCGGTTGTGCTCGAAGGCCAGCGCGGAGGCCGCCATGTACAGCCGCCAGACCCGGGCCCTGCCGTAGCTGCTGAGGACGACCGCACGGTCCCAGTCGGCCTCCAGGCGTGCCACCCACTCGCGCAGGGTGAGCGCGTAGTGCTCCCGGAGCGACTCCAGGTCGCGCACCTCGAAACCGGCCCGCTCCAGAGCGGTCACGGTGGTGCCGACGGGGGAGAGCTCGCCGTCGGGGAAGACATAGGCGTCGATGAACGCGTCCACCTGGTACGAGTCCTCGTCGCGCTGCGGGCGGCGGGCGATCTGGTGGTTCAGCAGCCGCCCGCCCGGCACGAGCAGCCGGTACAGGGCGTTCGCGTACTGCAGATAGCGCTCGGAGCCGACGTGCTCGGCCATGCCGATGGACGAGATCGCGTCGTAGGGGCCGTCGCGGACGTCCCGGTAGTCCTGGACGCGGATCTCCACCCGGTCGGTGAGGCCCTCGCCGGCGACCCGCTTGCGTGCGTAGGCGGCCTGCTCCTGGGAGAGGGTGATGCCGACGACGTTCGCTCCGTACTCGCGCGCGGCGTGGACCGCCATCGAGCCCCAGCCGCAGCCGACGTCCAGCAGCCGCCGGCCCGGCCTCAGCGCCAGCTTGCGGCAGACCAGGTCGAGCTTGTCCCGCTGGGCCTCCTCGAGGGTGCCCTCGGGGGGCGGGGCCTGCCAGTAGGCGCAGGAGTACACCATGGACGGGCCGAGGACCAGCTCGTAGAAGTCGTTCCCCACGTCGTAGTGGTGGCTGATGGCCCGCCGGTCGCTGCGCCGGGTGTGCAGGCCGCGGCGCGGGCGGCGGGCCTCCTCCTCGGGGGCGGGCGGCGGCAGCGGGGGCCCGGCGAGGGCGAGCAGGCCGCGCACGGCGGAGCGGAACCGCGGATCGCGCAGCGCCCGGCCGAGGGAGCGGGCGTCCTCCTCGCGCTCCCAGATCAGGCCGGACAGGCGGTCGAGGGCGGTGTAGAGGTCGCCGTCGATGTCCAGGTCGCCGGCCACCCAGGCGCGGGCGAGGCCGAGCTCGCCCGGCTTGAACAGCAGACGGCGCAGGGCGCGGCGGTTGCGGACGACCAGGGCCGGTGCGTCCGGCGGGCCGGCCTGGGAGCCGTCCCAGGCGCGGATGCGGAGGGGGAGCGGGGTGCCCAGCAACTGTTCGACGAGGCCCTTCAGCCGCGAGGCGGCGTCTGCCATGGTGTACACCTCCGTGACGGGGGATCCCGGAACGTCCCCACCCACGTAAACACCGGCCGCGCCGCCTGACAGTCCCCGGCGCGCGTCATGGCCGGGCAAAACCACCGGGTCGGACCGGCCCGGACCCCGGCGGGGTGAGTGACACTCGGCCGGCCGGGCGGCCTGCCGGTGAGGGGAATCACCCGGACGCGTAGCGTGTTGCGCAGCACGACGAGGGAAAGATCCTCCCCAAGCATTAGGGTCAATCCTTTGCCTACCTATTACTCTTGAGCCAAGGCCACACTGTGATGGCCATGGAGGAGTGAAATGAGGAGCAGAAACCCGGTCTTCTCGCGACGGGGGTTCAGCCGCGACAACGGCTACGCGGGCTTCAGCACCGCGCCGCAGGCCGGGGGTCCCGCTGTCGCCACGCAGGGCAACCCGTACGCCCAGCCGACGGGCAACCCCTACGCGCAGAACCCGTACGCGCAGAACCCTTACGCCCAGCAGGGTCAGCAGTACGGCGCGCCGCCGCAGGCCCCGGCCACCACCGGCCGGATGACCATCGACGACGTCATCATGCGCACGGCGAGCACGCTGGGTGTGCTCGTTCTCGCCGCCGCGCTCTCCTGGGCGCTGCTGCCCGTGGACGACGCCAACATCGGCCGGTCCTACGGCATCGGCATCGGCGCCGCCCTGATCGGCATGGTCCTGGCGTTCGTGCAGTCCTTCAAGCGCAAGGCCTCGCCCGCGCTGATCCTGACCTACGCCGCGTTCGAGGGTGTGTTCCTCGGCGTCGTCTCCAACATCGTCGACAACCGCGTCGCCGACGGTGCGGCCATGCAGGCGGTGCTCGGCACCATGGCGGTCTTCGCCGGTGTGCTGGTGGCCTACAAGGCGGGCTGGATCCGCGTCAACCGCCGCTTCTACGGCTTCGTGATGGCGGCCGCGCTCGGCTTCATCCTGCTGATGGCGGTGAACCTGCTGTTCGCGGTGTTCGGCGGCGGTGACGGCCTCGGCTTCCGCAGCGGTGCTCTCGGCGTCGTCTTCGGCATCATCGGCATCATCCTCGGTGCCTGCTTCCTTGCCCTGGACTTCAAGCAGGTCGAGGACGGCATCGCCTACGGTGCCCCGCGCGAGGAGGCCTGGTTCGCCGCGTTCGGTCTGACCCTGACGCTGGTGTGGATCTACCTCGAGTTCCTCAGGCTGATCTCGATCCTGAACAGCAGCGACTGATCACCGACGAGAAGATCACGTCGCGTTCGCAGCGAAGGGCCCCGGGTTCACCCGGGGCCCTTCGTCGTCGCCGGACACTGCCGGCACTGCGGACTGACCCTGTGGACGATTCGGGACGGCCCTTCGTCTGGACGAAGACCGCCGACGAGATCCTCGACAAAGTCGCCGCCTACTGCCGACGAATCTCCGACTCAGGTCACTAGAGCAGCTTGCGCGCGGCCCTCCTCAGGTCGTACTCGTGGATGATCGCCTTGGCGTGGCCGTACGCGAGGTTGTGCTCGTGACGGAGCCAGCTGACCTTTTCCTCGAAGCGCAGAAGAGCCGGGCCTTCTTCGACGGTGCGCAGCCAGTCGGAGATCTCACGACCGGTGCAATGGGGGATGCGGGCGAGCAGATTGCGATGGGTCTCCTCGGAGAAGACTTGGGACATCGGCGCCTCCGGACGCATGGAATGTAAGCCGGTCCTTCAGGTCACCGTGCCTGAGCGTTCGCCCGTTGGCAACAGTGCTGCGGCGCCGCGTACGCTCGCGGCGTGGTTGATACGACGCCCCTCATCAGTGCCGTGGATCATTTCGCCGACCGGCTGCGGGCCGCGCCGCAGAGCCGGCTGCAGCGGGGCGCTGCCGCCGAGGCCCTCGCCCTGGCCAGGGAGTTGGCGCGGCGGGCCCAGCTCGCCGAGGAGCCCGGCACCGAGCCGCGCGAGATGCCGGACGCCGGGATGTTCGCCGCCGCCGATCAGATCACCGTGGCCGTACATGACCTGGCCCTCGTACTCAAGAGCGAGGACGAGGTCGCAGAGACGGTACGGCTGGTGGAGGAGGCGCAGCATCGCGCCGGGGTCTGAGAGGCCCTCAGTCCGCTGCTACAGGGATGCGATGACGCGGTCGGCCAGGACGTAGACGTTCTCCTCGCCGCAGGCGAAGGTCAGCGTGTACGCGCCGGAGATCCCGGAGCCGCCGAGGAGGTACGGGCCGTCGCCGTCGCGCACCGCGGTGGCCAGGCGCTGCGCCGTCTCCCGGTGGCCCGGCGTCATGCACAGGGTCGTCCCGTTCGCAAAGACGTACACGTCCAGCGTGCCCAGCGGGCCGGGGCGCACATCCGTCAGCTCGACCTGCTCGGCGGCCAGCTCCTCCAGCATGGTCACCGTGCGCTCGTGGTCGCTCACCACCGGCGACGGGTTCGGCACGAAGTCGGGGTGGGAGGGGTGACGACGGCGGGCCGCGGCCAGTTCGGGGGAGTCGCCGGAGTGCTCCTCGGTCTCGGAGCCCGGCTCGGTCACCGGCTCCAGACCCACGAAATCGGCCTGCCGGGGCAGGAACAGCTCGCTGTCGGCCAGGCCCAGCAGGGAGGGGGCGTCGGAGGCGTCACGGGCCTCCTGGGCGGCCCAGAACGCCCGTGCCTCGGCCAGCTCGCGCTCCCGCTCCTCGGCGAGCGCCTCGGCCACCGCGGCGCGTATCTGGTCGGCGTCGGCCGTGCGGGCGGACGGAAGGAGGGCGCGCGTGGTCGCGGCGCGGTTCTCGGCCAGCTCGGTGTGCAGGGCGGCGACCTGCCGGCGCAGCTTGACGATGCTGCACAGGACGGCGACGCCCACAGCGCCGGTGGCGGCCGTGGTGATCAGCAGGGCGATCGGCATGGCGCTCACTGACGTACTCCCGGTTCAAAGTCGACCCCCGACTTCCTACATCAGCTTGAAGGGCGGACTAACCATCTGTCAGTGCGTAACGTCACGAAACGGACAGGGGTGTGGTTCCGGGGCCGATCGAGGCGTGATGCTGACCTGCATTGATCCCCATGAAAAGAGGGATAGGTCACATCCTGGGGGCGGTTGGATCACAGATCGGCCCGGGATCCTCTCAACTGCGGGACCCCGGGCCGGAATCTGACGGACCGTGCCTCGGTGATTACGCTGCGGTGCTCAGCTCAGGCGCTCGATGACCATCGCCATGCCCTGGCCGCCGCCGACGCACATGGTCTCCAGACCGAACTGCTTGTCGTGGAACTGCAGCGAGTTGATCAGGGTGGTGGTGATGCGGGCGCCGGTCATGCCGAAGGGGTGGCCGACGGCGATGGCACCGCCGTTGACGTTCAGCTTCTCCAGCGGGATGTTCAGGTCCCGGTAAGACGGGATCACCTGGGCGGCGAACGCCTCGTTGATCTCGAAGAGGTCGATGTCGTCGATGGTGAGGCCGGCCAGCTTCAGGGCGCGCCGGGTGGCCTCGACCGGGCCGAGGCCCATGATCTCCGGGGACAGGCCCGAGACGCCGGTGGAGACGATGCGGGCGAGCGGGGTGAGGCCCAGTTCGCGGGCCTTGGTGTCGCTCATGATGATCAGCGCGGCGGCGCCGTCGTTGAGCGGGCAGCAGTTGCCGGCGGTGACCAGGCCGTCGGGGCGGAAGACCGGCTTGAGCTGGGAGACCGCCTCCAGGGTGGTGCCGGGGCGGGGGCCGTCGTCCTTGGAGATCACGGTGCCGTCGGGCAGCGTGACCGGGGTGATCTCGCGCTCCCAGAAGCCGTTCTTGAGGGCCTCCTCCGCGAGGTTCTGCGAACGGACGCCGAACTCGTCCATCTCCTGGCGGGTGACGCCCTTCCAGCGGGCGAGGTTCTCGGCGGTCTGGCCCATCGCGATGTACGGGTCGGGCAGCAGGCCGTCCTCGCGCGGGTCGTGCCAGGTGGTGCCCTCCTGCTCGGCACGGGCGGCGGTGCGGGCCTCGGCCTCGGCGAACAGCGGGTTGTGGGTGTCCGGGAGGCTGTCGGAGTTGCCCTTGGTGTAGCGGGAGACCGTCTCGACACCGGCCGAGATGAACACGTCGCCCTCGCCGGCCTTGATGGCGTGCAGCGCCATGCGGGAGGTCTGCAGCGAGGAGGAGCAGTAGCGGGTGATGGTGCAGCCGGGGAGGTGGTCCATCCCCATCTGCACGGCGACGATCCGGCCGAGGTTGTTGCCCTGCTCACCGCCGGGAAGGCCGCAGCCGAGCATCAGGTCGTCGATGTCCTTCGGGTCCAGCTCGGGCACCTTGGCGAGGGCGGCCTGGATGATCGTGGCGGTCAGGTCGTCCGGACGCATGTCCTTGAGCGACCCCTTGAAGGCGCGGCCGATGGGCGAACGAGCGGCAGAGACGATCACAGCTTCGGGCATCACGGCTCCAGGGCATACCGGTGGGTTGGTGCAGGGCTGCTTCGGAAATTACCGGCCCGTAGCACCCAGGTCACGGCCATCGGCATGTGACATGGACCGCAGATGTCTAAGCGCTTGCTTTCCCCTGCGGGGCTTAGAGCGGGCTCGGGCGCACCGTTTGTTGAGCGCCCGAGCCCGCTCTAAGCCCCGCAGGGACCGGCGACGGCCGCACTCCCGCAGCCCCCGGGGTGTGGCAGGACGCCGCTTCCGTCGGAGGGGACAGCGCCCGCCTGGGCCGAGGAACGCCTGCCGCACGCGTCACGCCCGCCGCGCGCTGCCCACCGGTGCAGGGTGGCGCCTGCCGGTTGCGGGGCGATGCCCGGCCGTCCGACGGACCCTGCCCGCCGGGCGCGGGGCGGTGACTGCCGGGCTCGCTGTCCCCGGATGCGGATAGTCCCGTCGGATGCGGGGCGGTGTCCGCCGGGCGCGGGATGGTGCCCGCAGGACGGTATGGCGCCCCCCGGGGCGTCCCCCTGCGCGTTACTCGGCGACCGGGGTGCGTTCCGGCTCCGGCATGTGGCGGCGTCGGCGGCGTTTGAGGAGGGCCCAGGGGCCGCGGGGGCCGGTGGGGGAGGCGGCGGTGACTTCTGTGCCGGCCTCGGAGGCGGCCTCGGCGGCTGCGCGGGCCACGGGGAGGAAGCCCTCGCGGCGGGAGGCGTCGGGGCGTTCCTCCTCGGCGGGCCAGAGGCCGAGGGCGGCGCACACGGTCGGCAGTACGGCCATCGCGGCTGTGGCGTAGCCCTCGGCCGAGGGGTGGTAGTTGTCCGGGCCGAACAGCTCGCGCGGGTTCGCCTCGAACTCGGGGCCCAGCAGGTCGCCCAGGGACACGGTGCGCGCGCCCTGCTCGACCGCCCCGATGGTCTGGGCCGCCGCCAGCTGCCGGGAGGCCCTCCGGGCCAGCCACCGCAGTGGCTGCCAGACCGGCTCGATGGTGCCGAGGTCGGGGCACGTCCCCACGACCACCTCGGCGCCGGCCGTCCGCAGCCGCCGTACCGCCGAGGACAGGCACCGCACCGAACGCGTCGCCGGGATCCGGTGGGTGACGTCGTTCGCGCCGATCATGATCACGCACACGTCCGGCACCCGCGCCGGATCGGCCAGCGCCCGCGTCACCTGCCGGTCCAGGTCGTCGGAGCGCGCCCCCGGCACCGCGACCGTGCTCAGCCCGACCGGCCGCTCGGCGATCGCCGCGATCCCCGAGGCCAGCAGCGCCCCCGGCGTCTGCCCGGCCCGTCGCACGCCCTGCCCCGCCGCCGTGGAGTCCCCCAGCATGGTCAGCCGCAGCGCGGGCACCCCCGGCACCGTGTAGGCGGCGCCGTACAGCCCGTCCGCGTTCGGCACGAAGGGAGTCGCGCCGTTGCCCACCCGGCGCCGCGCCAGCTGCGCCTCGGCGACCAGCAGGCCGACCGCGGCCGCACCGGCCAGACCGACGCCGCCCCCGCCGTACGCCGCGCCGGCCGCGATCCGCCGGGCCACCCTCGCCCTCGACATCCGCGTCATGCCTCCCCGCCACCTCCTCGAACCCTTACACCCAGTGCTTGCCCCGTACGGACCGTCGCCCAATCGCGACAGCGGGTGAACGACCCGGCCGGGTACTGCCGCCGGGAGGGCCTAGGCTGGCTGAACCACTACGACCACACCTTTTGCAGCATCCGGAGACAACGGTGCAATTCCACGACTCGATGATCAGCCTCGTCGGCAACACCCCGCTGGTGCGGCTCAACAGCGTGACCAAGGGCATCAGGGCGACCGTCCTGGCCAAGGTGGAGTACTTCAACCCCGGCGGTTCCGTGAAGGACCGCATCGCCCTGCGGATGATCGAGGCCGCCGAGCGCAGCGGGGAGCTGAAGCCGGGCGGCACCATCGTCGAGCCGACGAGCGGCAACACCGGCGTGGGGCTCGCCATCGTGGCCCAGCAGAAGGGCTACAAGTGCATCTTCGTCTGCCCGGACAAGGTCTCCACGGACAAGATCAACGTGCTGCGCGCCTACGGCGCCGAGGTCGTGGTCTGCCCGACCGCCGTGGCCCCCGAGCACCCCGACTCGTACTACAACGTCTCCGACCGCCTGGTCCGTGAGACGCCGGGCGCCTGGAAGCCGGACCAGTACTCCAACCCCAACAACCCGCTGTCGCACTACCACTCCACCGGCCCGGAGCTGTGGGAGCAGACCGAGGGGAAGATCACCCACTTCGTGGCCGGCGTCGGCACCGGCGGCACCATCTCCGGCACCGGCCGCTACCTCAAGGAGGTCAGCGACGGCCGCGTCAAGGTGATCGGCGCCGACCCCGAGGGCTCGGTGTACTCCGGCGGTTCCGGGCGCCCGTACCTGGTCGAGGGCGTCGGTGAGGACTTCTGGCCCTCCGCCTACGACCGGAACGTCGCCGACGAGATCGTCGCCGTCTCCGACAAGGACTCCTTCCAGATGACCCGCCGCCTGGCCAAGGAGGAGGGCCTGCTGGTCGGCGGCTCCTGCGGCATGGCGGTGGTGGCCGCGCTGAAGGTGGCCTCCCGGCTGGACGAGGACGACGTCGTGGTGGTGCTGCTGCCGGACAGCGGACGCGGCTACCTCAGCAAGATCTTCAACGATGAGTGGATGGCCGACTACGGCTTCCTGGAGGACAGCGGCCCGAGCGCCCGCGTCGCCGACGTGCTGCAGGACAAGGAGGGCTCCATGCCGTCCCTGGTCCACATGCACCCCGACGAGACGGTCGGCCAGGCCATCGAGGTGCTGCGCGAGTACGGCGTCTCGCAGATGCCGGTCGTCAAGCCGGGCGCCGGCCACCCGGACGTGATGGCCGCGGAGGTCGTCGGCTCGGTGGTGGAACGGGAGCTGCTGGACGCGCTGTTCAGCAAGAGCGCCTCGCTCGACGACCCGCTGGAGAAGCACATGTCGGCCCCGCTGCCGCAGGTCGGCTCGGGTGAGCCGGTCGCCGACCTGATGGCGGTGCTGGGCAAGGCGGACGCGGCGATCGTCCTGGTCGAGGGCAAGCCGACCGGCGTGGTCAGCCGCCAGGACCTGCTGGCGTTCCTCGCCAAGAGCGGCAGGTGACGGCGGGGGAGCGAGCGGGGTGACGGCGGACGCGCGAACACCGCACAGGTGAACGACCGCCGCGCACGTGACCGTTGAGCCGCATGAGGTCCGCGTGGACTTCGCGCAAGTGGTACGAGGGCGTCACGTTCGCGCAGCACTCGGTTAACACGCGTCCGGCAGATTGAGTGATGTCGGCGGGACGGGAGCGGCTCCCCGTTCCGGCCGGCGGTGAAACGGCGTCAAGGACCTCCGGAGCGGCTCCCGGACCTCCGACGCCATGGACGCGCCACCGGCTCAGTCCCGGTCCCGCGTCCCTCGCGGGGACCGCCGTCGTCCCGCCCCCCGGGTCCACCGGGGGTGCGGCGGTCCCCGCGCACAACTCTCCCGGTGCGTAGGGCGTTCCCGGTAGCCCCGGTGCTCCCGGTGCGTAGGGCGTTCCCGGTAGCCCCGGTGCTCCCGGTGCTCGCGGCACGGGAACCGGCGGGTCACTCCTCGCAGCCGCCGTCCCGGTCCTTGCGGCCGCCCCCGCAGCCGCTGAACAGCCCCGGGTTGGTGCGGGCGATCTGGGCGACGTTCACGCCGACGATGCCCAGCCAGGCCGCCAGCAGGCCGGGCAGTCCGCCCTGGGTCCCGCCGATCGCGGACAGCGGCACCGCGAGGACCAGGGAGACGATCGCGAAGCCGAACCGGTCTCCCCAGCTGTCCATGGGCCTCGGTGCCCTCGACTCCCGGGCTGCCGTCATCTGCTGCTCGGCGAGTTGCCGGCGCACCCGGCGCTCCACCGCGCCGTCGATGCGCTGGTCGACCTTCTCCAGGAACGAGTCGATCAGCGCCGGCTCGTACTCCTCACCCAGCTCCCTGCGCGCCCGCAGGGTGGCGTCGAGCTCCTTCTTCAGCTCGGCGTCCCGCGCGTCCATTCCGCTCATGCGGCCCACGGTAGGCAGGGCACGGCCCCGGCGCACTGGTGCTAACCCCCGTTCCCGGCCTCGGGACGGCCGGGGTGCGGCGACCGGGCCGCCCACCCTCATTGCGCAAGAAGAAGACTTGCTGATGAAAACTGTTGATCAACGGGTGCCGAGGTGGTCGCCGAACCCGGCTCGCAGTTCGTCATCGACCGCATCTGTGGCCCTGGCACCGGGCCCGAGGCCCCGGCACCGCACCCCCGATTCCGCGGTGCCCGCCGGACGAGGTCGTGCGGCGGGCGCCGCGGCTGTATAACGGTATGCAAGAGTTGCGGAGAGTGAATAGTTCCGAGGGGGAGCACGTCATGAGCGCCGCCGACAGCCCTGCCGCGCGCCTTCAGGCGCTGTTCGAGGGGCACCGGCTGACGCCGACCCAGCGGCGCATCGCCCACAGCATGGTGCGCCGCGCCGCCGACGTGCCGTTCCTGTCCAGCGTCGAGCTGGCCGAACTGGCGGGCGTCAGCCAGCCCTCGGTGACCCGCTTCGCCGTCGCCCTCGGCTTCGACGGCTACCCGGCCCTGCGCCGTCATCTGCGGGAGGTCGCCCCGGCCGAGCCCGTGCCCGACTCCGGCAGCGTCAACGAGTACCAGCAGGCCGTCGAGGCGGAGATCCAGAATCTGCGGCACCTCGCGGAGGCCCTGGCCGACCCCGTGCCCGTGCAGCGGGCGGGCCGCCTGCTGGCCGGCAGCCGGCCGCTGCCCGTGCTCGGGCTGCGCGCGGCCGCCGCCCAGGCGCACGGCTTCGCCTACTTCGCCGCCAAGGTCCACCCGGACGTACGGCTGCTCAACGAGGGCGGTTCCATGCTGCACGACCGCATCGACGCCGCCGTCCACGCCGGTGCCAGCGCCCTGCTCTGCTTCGCGCTGCCCCGGCATCCCCGGGAGGTCGTGAACACCCTCGCCCACGCCAAGGAGTCCGGCCTGACCGTGATCACCGTCGCCGACTCCGCCTTCGCGCCGGTCGCCAAGGTGTCCGATCTGCTGCTGCCCGCCCCCGTCGGCACCGGGCTCGTCTTCGACACCGCGTGCGCGCCGATGCTGCTGGGCCGGGTGCTGCTGGAGGCCATGTGCGACGAGCTGCCGGACGCCCAGGCGCGGCTGGAGGAGTTCGACGCCAAGGCGGCGGCCCGGGGCCTGTTCGTGGAGTGAGGCCCGCAGTGGGTCCCGTCCGGCGTTCTCAGACTCGTCTCAGCTTCTGTCGCTAGCGTGCCGTAGTTGGTACTTCTTCTGGTACCGCTTCTTCAGGAACCGCTGTCGGACCGTGCATCGGATGCGCATCGGATGTGAGACGGGAGGCTGGAACGTGTCGCGCGGAGGTCAGGGGCTGGCTCGGGTGGCCGTCGTGGTACGGGCCGGGGCCGCGCCGCTGTGGTGGCTGGGAGTCTTCGCCGCGGGCATCGGGCTGTCGGTGCCGGGACTGACCGGGCGCCGGATCGGCGTGCTGGCGGGTGCCGCCCTGTTCATCGTGGCGGCCGCCGTAATCGCCCTTCTGCGGCGCGGCCGCTACCGGGACCTGACCCGTGCGGCGGCCCGGGCGGGCAAGCACGACGTGCTCCAGGACCGCGCGGTGACCGCCCGCAACTGGCGGCGCGGGCACCGCTGGTGGCTGCTGCTCGCCTTCCTCGCGGCGCTGGGCAGCGCCCTCGCGGCCCCGGCCGCCGGCGGTCTGCTGCTCGCCGGGTGCGGTGTGGGCCTGTGGCTGAAGGCCTCCTGGATCGGCCGCCTGGAGAAGGCCGGCGACCAGCTGCTGTGGGTGCGGGTCGACTGGCTCGGCCGCAACGCCGGCAACCCGGCCGGCAAGGCGGTCAAGGCCTACCGCACCACGGGCATCGCGGCCGGCGACGCCAAGCCGGGCGGCTCCCGCCGCAAGACCCCGGCCCTGGTCTGACCAGGGCGAATACGGAATCCTCGGGCAGGGCCCGCCGGGTGCGGCGGGCCCTGGCCGCGTTCAGGACCCCAGGCCCTCCACGAGCGCGTCGGCGTGGTCGCCGCCCGACTCCCGCACGATCTCCTCCGTCGTCTGGGCGGGGCGGACCAGGGCGAAGGTGACGTCACCCGGCTCATCCGCGACGAAGCCGTGCACAGCCGGGCGGGGCAGCGAGTTGTAGGCGTAGTGGTGGGCGAAGTAGTACGCGCCGGTGTCCAGCGCCGCCGCGTAGTCGCCCTGCTCCAGCAGCGGCAGCGGATACTCCCGGGCCAGCAGGTCGCCCGCGAAGCAGGCCGGGCCGGCGATGTCCTGCACCACCGCGGGCCCCTCCTTCGGCAGCCCCTTGGCGTCGTAGGCGGCGATCCTGAGCGGCCACTCCTGCGGTGCGTAGACCGTGCGCGTGGCCACCTGCACGCCCGCGTGCGTCACCGCCACCGGCCGCCCGCCCGCGCGCTTGGCGTACTCCACCCGGGCGAGGAGCGTGCCGTGCTTGGCCAGCAGTGACCGGCCGAACTCGGTGACGATCCCGTACCGCCCGTCGAACAGCCCCGGCACCGTGTCCCGCAGCACCCGCGCATACGCGCCGTACGTCGGGGTGAACGCCTCCGAGGCGAAGTTCACCGGCAGCCCGCCGCCGATGTCGAGGGTGTCCACCTGCTGCCGGCCCGCCCGCCGGTTGATCTCCTCCGCCAGCTCGTAGGTCTCGGCCACCCCGCGCGCCATCAGCTCCAGCGCCACGCCCTGCGAGCCGGTGTGTGCGTGCAGCCGGGTCAGCCAGGGCCGCTCCAGATACGCCCGCACGACCCACTCCCGCACCCCCTCGTCGCGCAGCGCCACCCCGAACTTGCTGGTCGCGGTGGCGGTCGACAGCGCCTCGATGGCACCGGACCCGACCTGCGGATTCACCCGCAGCCCGAGCGGTGAGCGGGGCGTGCCCGAGCCCACCAGGGTGTCGATGCGGGCCAGCTCCTGCGGATTGTCCGCGTTGACGGCGATGCCCAGCGCCAGCGCCTCGCGCAGCTCCGCCGGGGTCTTGGCGGGCGAGTCCAGCACCGTCCGCTCCGGTTCGATCCCCGCCGCCCGCGCCAGCGCCAGCTCGCCCGGGCTCGCCACCTCGGCGCCGATGCCCTCGGCCCGCAGCAGCCGCAGCACCGGCACCAGCGGCGTCGCCTTCACCGCGAACGCGTGCAGTATCCGTGTGCCGGGTGCCGCGACGGCCTCGAACGCGGCGCGCAGCCCGGCCGCCGACTGCCGGATGCCGGTGACGTCGAGCAGCGCCACGATGGGCTGATCGGGTCCGAGAAGCCCCTGCTCCACCGCCTGCCGCACGGCCCGGTCCCGTCGCGCCGACCGGCTCTCGTCATGGCTCACCGCTGGCCCCTCCCGTCGCTGCTGTTCGTCTCCTGGCTCTCATGGCCCATGCATCCAGCCAAACACCCGACACGCCCGCACGGCGGCACCCGCATGTATTGACTAGCCCTATTCAGGCGCTGAGTATGTGAATATCTGCAGTAACACGCGATGAGGAGGCAGACATGTCAGGACCCCGCACCGTCCGGGCACCGCGCGGCACGCAGCCGAGCGCCCTGGGCTGGCAGCAGGAGGCCGCCCTGCGGATGCTGCAGAACAACCTCGACCCGGAGGTCGCCGAGCACCCCGACAAGCTCGTCGTCTACGGCGGCACCGGCAAGGCCGCCCGGGACTGGCGCTCCTTCGACGCCATGGTCCGCACGCTGCAGACCCTCAAGCAGGACGAGACGATGCTCGTCCAGTCCGGCCGCCCCGTCGGCGTCATGCAGACCCACGAGTGGGCACCGCGCGTCCTCATCGCCAACTCCAACCTCGTCGGCGACTGGGCCACCTGGGAGGAGTTCCGCCGCCTGGAGGCCCTCGGCCTGACCATGTACGGGCAGATGACGGCCGGCTCCTGGATCTACATCGGCACCCAGGGCATCCTCCAGGGCACCTACGAGACCTTCGCCGCCGTCGCCGCGAAGCGGTTCGGCGGCAGCCTCGCCGGGACCATCACCCTCACCGCCGGCCTCGGCGGCATGGGCGGCGCCCAGCCGCTCGCCGTGACCATGAACGACGGCGTCGCCATCTGCGTCGACTGCGACCCGCGGGCCATCGACCGCCGGATCGAGCACCGCTACCTCGATGTGAAGGCCGACGGCCTGGACCACGCGCTGCAGCTCGCCGTCGAGGCCCGCGACGCCCGCCGCCCGCTGTCCATCGGCGTCCTCGGCAACGCCGCCGAACTGGTGCCGCAGCTGCTGGCCATGGGCGCCCCCATCGACGTCGTGACCGACCAGACCTCCGCCCACGACCCGCTGTCCTACCTGCCGCTCGGCATCGCCTTCGAGGACATGGCGGAGGAGGCCAGGAAGGACCCGGCCGGTTTCACCACCCGCGCCCGCGAGTCCATGGCCAGGCACGTCGAGGCCATGGTCGGCTTCCAGGACGCCGGCGCCGAGGTCTTCGACTACGGCAACTCCATCCGCGGCGAGGCGAAACTCGCCGGATACGAGCGGGCGTTCGCCTTCCCCGGCTTCGTCCCCGCCTACATCCGGCCGCTGTTCTGCGAGGGCAAGGGCCCCTTCCGCTGGGCCGCGCTCTCCGGCGACCCCGCCGACATCGCCAGGACCGACCGGGCGATCCTCGACCTCTTCCCGGAGAACGAGTCCCTCGCCCGCTGGATCCGCATGGCGGGGGAGCGGGTGCACTTCCAGGGGCTGCCGGCCCGCATCTGCTGGCTCGGCTACGGCGAGCGCGACAAGGCCGGCGAGCGCTTCAACGACATGGTCGCGAGCGGCGAACTGGCCGCGCCCGTCGTCATCGGCCGCGACCACCTGGACTGCGGGTCCGTCGCCTCCCCCTACCGGGAGACCGAGGCGATGCTGGACGGCTCCGACGCCATCGCCGACTGGCCGCTGCTGAACGCCATGGTGAACGTGGCCTCCGGCGCCTCCTGGGTCTCCATCCACCACGGCGGCGGCGTGGGCATGGGCCGCTCCCTGCACGCCGGGCAGGTGACGGTGGCCGACGGCACGGCGCTGGCGGGGGAGAAGATCCGCCGGGTGCTGACCAACGACCCCGGCATGGGCGTCATCCGGCATGTCGACGCCGGGTACGAGATCGCCGAGACCGTGGCCGAGCAGCGGGGCGTGCGGGTGCCGATGCGCGAGGGCGGCTCGCAGTGAGCGGGACCGGGACCGAGAACCAGACCCGGAGCGGTGACGGGGCCGGGCGTCCGGCGGCGCCCGGGTCCGCCGGCTCGTTCCACGCCATGTGGCGCGAGCTGCTCCCCGTGGGCCGGCACCCCGGCACCGGCGGCTACCGGCGCTACGCCTGGACCCCCGCCGACGCCGAGTGCCGGGCCTGGTTCCGTCAGCAGGCCAGCGCCCGCGGCCTGGCCTACGAGGTGGACCGGAACGGCAACCAGTGGGCCTGGGCCGGTGATCCCGCCGCCGGGGACGCCGTGGTCACCGGGTCGCACCTGGACTCCGTGCCCGACGGCGGTGCCTTCGACGGACCCCTCGGGGTGGTCTCCGCCTTCGCCGCCCTCGACGAACTGCGCGCGCGGAACGTGCAGTTGACCCGGCCGCTCGGCATCGTCAACTTCGGCGACGAGGAGGGCGCCCGCTTCGGGCTCGCCTGCGTCGGATCCCGGCTCACCGCGGGACGGCTCACCCGCGAGCAGGCGCACCGGCTCACCGACGGCGACGGCATCACCCTGCCGAAGGCCATGGAGGCCGCCGGGTACGACCCCGACGCCATCGGGCCCGACCCGGAACGGCTGGCCCGGATCGGCGCGTTCGTCGAGCTGCATGTCGAACAGGGGCGCGCCCTCGACGTGACCGGCGACCGGGTGGGCGTGGCCAGCGCCATCTGGCCGCACGGCCGCTGGCGGTTCGACTTCCGGGGCGAGGCCAACCACGCCGGCACCACCCGCCTCGCCGACCGGCGCGACCCCATGCTGCCCTACGCCGAGACGGTCCTCGCCGCCCGCCGGGAGGCCCGGCTGGCCGGTGCCGTCGCCACCTTCGGCAAGATCGCGGTGGAGCCCAACGGCGTCAACGCCATCCCCGCCCTGGTGCGGGGCTGGCTCGACTCCCGCGCACCCGAGCAGGGCACCCTGGACACGGTGATCGAGGGCATCGAGGCGGCGGCCCGCGAACACGCCGTCGCCCACGGCGTCGGCCTGGAGGTCACCCGTGAGTCCTTCACGCCCGTCGTCGAGTTCGACCACGCCCTGCGCGACGAACTCGCCCGCATCCTCGGCAAGGAGGCCGGCCTCAAGGTGCCCGTGCTCGGCACCGGTGCCGGACACGACGCGGGAATCCTCGCCGGCGCCGTCCCCACCGCCATGCTGTTCGTGCGCAACCCCACCGGCGTCTCGCACTCCCCGGCCGAACGGGCCGAGGAGGACGACTGCGTGGCCGGGGTGCTGGCGCTCGCCGACGTACTGGAAGGACTGGCCTGCCGGTGACCGCGACGACGACGTACTGGCTCGAGCACGCCTGGCTCGGCGACCGCGTCGAGTCCGGCGTGCGACTCGACGTCCGCGACGGACGCATCCACACCCTCACCCCGGACAGCCCCGTGCCGCCGCCCGGGGCCGTGGTGCTGCGGGGCCTGACCCTGCCCGGACTGGCCAACGCCCACAGCCACGCCTTCCACCGGGCGCTGCGCGGCTTCGTCCAGGTCGGCTCCGGCACCTTCTGGACCTGGCGGGAGGTCATGTACGCGATGGCCCACCGCCTCACCCCGGAGAGCTACCACCTGCTCGCCCGCGCGGTGTACGCGGAGATGGCCCTCGCCGGCATCACCTGCGTCGGCGAGTTCCACTATGTGCACCACGCGCCCGGCGGTGCCCGCTACGACGACCCCAACGCGATGGGGGAGGCGCTGATCGAGGCCGCGGCCGACGCCGGGATCCGCATCACCCTCCTCGACACCGCCTATCTCTCCTCCGGCTTCGGCGCGCCGCCCACCACCCACCAGCTGCGCTTCTCCGACGGCACCGCCGACGCCTGGGCCGAACGCTGCTCCCTCCTCAAGGAGCGCGAGCACGCCCGGATCGGAGCGGCCGTGCACTCCGTGCGGGCCGTGCCCGCCGAGCAGCTGGCGACCGTGGCGGGCTGGGCCGAGCAGCGGCGGGCCCCGCTGCATGTGCACCTGTCCGAGCAGACCGCCGAGAACGACGCCTGCCTCGAGGCCCACGGATGCACCCCCACCCGGCTGCTCGCGGACCACGGAGTGCTCGGCCCGCGCACCACCGGCGTGCACAACACCCACCTCACCGGCGAGGACATCGCCCTGATCGGCGGCAGCGGCACCGGCACCTGCATGTGTCCCACCACCGAACGCGACCTCGCCGACGGCATCGGGCCCGCCGCCGAACTCCAGCGGCAGGGCTCCCCGCTCTCCCTCGGCTCCGACAGCCACGCCGTGATCGACATGTTCGAGGAGGCCCGGGCCATGGAGCTGAACGAGCGGCTGCGCACCCGCACCCGCGGCCACTGGACGGCGAACGCCCTGCTGCGCGCCGCCACGGCCGACGGCCACGCCGCCCTCGGCTGGGACCGGGCGGGCAGCATCGAGCCCGGCGCCCTCGCCGACCTCACCACCATCACCCTGGACTCGGTCAGAACAGCGGGGCCGCTGCCCGGGCTCGGCGCCGAGACGGCTGTATTCGCCGCGACCGCGGCCGACGTACGGCACACCGTGGTGGGCGGCCGGCACGTCGTACGCGACGGGACGCACACCCGGGTGCCCGACGTACCGCACGCCCTCGCGCAGGCCGTCGAGGCCCTGCGAGCCTGACGACCCCCCACGAGGACGCCATGAGCAGCAGCACCGTCATCACCAACATCGCCACGCTGGTCACCAACGACCCCTCCCGCCACGGCGATTCACCCCTGGGCCTGGTCCGGGACGCGGCCGTCGTCATCGAGGGCGACCGCATCGCATGGACCGGTGCATCAAGCAAAGCACCCGCCACTGACAACCGGGTCGACGCCGCCGGCCGCGCGGTCCTGCCGGGCTTCGTCGACTCCCACTCCCACCTGGTCTTCGCGGGCGACCGCACCGAGGAGTTCAACGCCCGCATGTCCGGCCGCCCCTACAGCGCGGGCGGCATCCGCACCACCGTCGCCGCCACCCGGGCCGCCACCGACGCAGAACTCGAGGCGAACCTCACCCGCCTGCTCGCCGAGGCACTCCGCCAGGGCACCACCACCTTCGAGACCAAGTCCGGCTACGGCCTGACCGTCGACGACGAGGCCCGCGCCCTGCGCCTGGCCGCCCGCCACACCGACGAGGTCACCTTCCTCGGCGCGCACATCGTCGCCCCCGAGTACGCCGGGGACCCGGCCGGCTATGTCGCCCTGGTCACCGGCGAGATGCTGGACGCCTGCGCACCGCACGCCCGGTGGATCGACGTCTTCTGCGAGAAGGGCGCCTTCGACGGCGACCAGGCCCGCGCGATCCTCACCGCCGGGAAGGCCAGGGGCCTGCACCCCCGCGTCCACGCCAACCAGCTCTCCTACGGCCCCGGCGTGCAGCTGGCCGTCGAGCTGGACGCGGCCAGTGCCGACCACTGCACCCACCTCACCGACGCCGATGTGGACGCCCTGGCCGGCAGCCGCACCGTCGCCACCCTGCTGCCCGGCGCCGAGTTCTCCACCCGCGCCGAGTGGCCCGACGCCCGCCGGCTGCTGGACGCGGGCGCCACCGTCGCCCTGTCCACGGACTGCAACCCCGGCTCGTCCTTCACCTCCTCGATGCCGTTCTGCGTCGCGCTCGCGGTGCGGGAGATGGGCATGACGCCCGACGAGGCCGTGTGGTCCGCCACCGCGGGCGGCGCCCAGGCCCTGCGCCGCACCGACATCGGCCGCCTCACCGTCGGCGCCCGCGCCGACCTGACCCTGCTCGACGCCCCCAGCCACGTCCACCTGGCCTACCGGCCCGGCGTGCCGCTGGTCAGCGCCGTCTGGCGGGCCGGCGTGCGGGTGGTCTGAGCAGCCCGGTGCCGTGGCGGGCCGGGAGACCTCAGCGTCCCGCCGGCTTCCGCGGCCCGGGGTCCTCAGGTCCCCGCCCGCCAGCGCTGGTCGGTCCGTTCCGCCGCGCTGACCAGCCCCACCGAGTCGCCGCCGCCCGGCGTCACCGCGTGGGACGGCGCGATGGCCGCGCGGATGACGCCGGCGGAGTCGACGGTGAAGCGGAGGTTCTGCCCGTTGCGCCCCTCCACCGAGGAGCACGACCAGATCCCCACCCCGCGGTCCACCGCACCCCGGCTGTCCAGGCAGAAGTCGTCGTCGGCGTAGGACTGCAGCACCCCGCGTCCGGCGTCGTAGCGCCACCGCTGGGTGTCGGAGCCGTCGCAGGGGGCGGTGACGACGTCGGTGCGGTTCTCCAGGTCGCCGTCGATGTCCAGGCACCGGCCGGTGGCGAGATTCACCACCGGTGCGTACGAGCCGCCCGGCGGCGCGTACGTCGGCGTGGCACGCGGGGAAGAGGGCGTGGGGTGCGGGCTGCGCGAGGGCCGCTTCGTCCGCGTCGGCGACGCGGAGGGCGAGGTGCGCGTCGGGGAGGCGGTCGGGGAGGGCGACGGGGTGGCCGTCACCGTCACCGGCGGCGGGACGGGCGAGGGGGAGCCCGGACCCCCGGCCCGCCCGGACGGAGCCTCGCCCGGGGACAGCACGAACAGCAGCAGCGGTACGGCGCCCACGCCGAGCGCGGCCGAGGCCAGCACCAGCCGCCGCGAGCGGGGCCGGGGAGTCTCCGCCGCGGGCGCGGCGACCTCCGTCCGCCCGGTCTCCGGGGCGTCCGCCGCGTACGCCGTGCCCGCCCAGGGCAGCAGCCCTTCGGCGAGGGTGGTGCGCGGATCGTCCCGCAGGGCGCACAGCTCCTCGTACGCCGCCGTGCAGTGGGCGCAGTGCGCCATGTGGGTGTGCAGATCGGCGCTGCCGCGGCGGTTGCCGGGTCGTACGGACTCCTCGATCAGGCGGCGGAAGTCACAGCACCTCGGATCGTCGGAGGCCGCCAGCCGGGACCGCAGACTCGCCTGGCCCAGGGCTCCCAGCGCGGAGTCGGTGCCGTAGACGACGTCCTCGCGGGTGATGCCGAGGAAGGCCGCCGTGCGCTCGGCCGGCTCCTGCTCGACGACGCCGTACCAGAGGAGGCCCTGCGCGCGGTACGGAAGCGTCCGGAAGGCCGCGAGCAGGGGCGGGACCGGGCCCTCGGAACCGGACGAGCTGAGCACGAGCAGCAGGCCCGGGTCCAGCCCTCCGGCCCGCCCGTCCGCGGCCCACTGCGCGGCCACCCGCACGGTCAGCAGCAGAAGCTGATGGCGCAGCGGCCCGCCGGAGTCGGTGCCGCGGGCCATCTCGCGCGCGGCCAGGGTGAAGGCCTGCGCGGCGAGCTGTCGTGCCGAGGAGTCACCGGTGGTGCAGCGGCGGGCGTAGGCGAGCACCGAGGGGCCGTGCCGGGCCCTGAGTTCCTGGAGCGCCCCGTACGCCGCCGAGGTGTCGCCGCGCAGCAGTTCGGTCAGCCGGATGTCGGACACTCCGGCGTACGCACCGCCGGGCCCGTCCCCGGTGCCGTCAACCTCGACGAACTCGCCGTCCCCAGCCATCCATCGCCTCCTCGCCCCCGGGCCGTCGGACTCCGCCGTCCCGACTGACCTTCCGGCCGGTTTGGGCGAGCTCATAGTGCTGGATGAGGACCGCGGGGAAAAGGGGTAACCGTGGGTAATGAGGCGCGCCCCGCGCCCGGACGGCACCCGGTGCCCCCGGCCGGTACGGGCAGGGACATCCGGCGCCGACAGGGCGCGGGGCGCGGTCGGTCGATCCGTGCGGCCGGCTGCTCACCGGCCTGCTCCGGGCGCCCGCCCGGATGCCGGTCACTCCTCGATGGTCAGCGCCTTGCGCAGCCGCACCAGGGTGCGGGACAGCAGCCGGGAGACGTGCATCTGGGAGATGCCCAGCTCCTCGCCGATCTCCGACTGGGTCATCCCGGCCACGAAACGCAAGCTGAGGATCTTCCGGTCCCTCGGTGCCAGTTCGGCGATCAGCGGCTTCAACGACTCGATGTATTCGATGCCTTCGAGGCCGTGGTCCTCGTAGCCGATCCGGTCGGCCAGGGCGCCCTCGGCGTCGTCCTCCTCGGGCTGGGCGTCCAGCGAGGAGGCGGTGTAGGCGTTCGACGCCGCCATGCCCTCGACGACCTCGTCGTCGGAGATGCCGAGGCGTTCGGCCAGCTCGGTCACGGTCGGCGCGCGGTCGAGCTTCTGCGCCAGTTCGTCACCGGCCTTGGCCAGGTCGAGGCGCAGCTCCTGGAGGCGGCGCGGCACGCGCACGGACCAGGAGGTGTCGCGGAAGAAGCGCTTGATCTCGCCGATGATGGTCGGCATCGCGAACGTGGGGAACTCCACACCGCGCGACAGCTCGAACCGGTCGATGGCCTTGATCAGGCCGATGGTGCCGACCTGGATGATGTCCTCCATCGGCTCGCTGCGGGAGCGGAAGCGGGAGGCGGCGAACTTGACCAGGGCGAGGTTGAGTTCGACGAGCGTGTTGCGGACGTAGGAGTACTCGTGGGTGCCTTCCTCGAGTGACTCCAGGCGTTCGAAGAGAGTGCGGGACAGGGCCCGTGCGTCGACCGCCTCGACCGTGTCGTACGGGGGGATCTCCGGGAGTCCGGCGAGTAGATCGTCCTGGACGACACTCATGTCGTCCTGCTCGATGGGATCCAGATGTTCCTCAGGGAGTGTCGACGTCGCTTTCCGGGTACGCGATGCGTCGAGCCGGGGTGACATGGTGTCCTCCATCGTTCTCGGCATATGGCTGCCGAAGCCAGAACGTGCACTGCGGTGTGCGGCGCCTCCAAAGCCGGCCGTGTCGGGTACGTGTTCTTACTAGCCCTACCCGCTCCGACAAGCCCGCCGCAAGTGCGTTTTGTTCGGTTGTGTCCGTTTCTGCGTGATTGTTCAGGTGTCGGAGCACCGTCGGAGGGCGTAGTGTTCGAGGGCGTCAGCAAGCAGACACGAGGTCGGGAGAGAGAGACGGCATGGACCGCGGGACGGTCGGCAGCGCACAGTCGGGCCGGCTTCTGGTCGAGGTGCGACAAGAGGGCCCCAGTGCCGTCGTGACTCCGGCGGGTGAGTTGGATCACCACACCGCCGATCTGTTGCGTGAGCCACTGGAGAACTGCCTCGCCAAAGGATTGAACCGGCTCGTCATCGACTGCTCCCGGCTGGAGTTCTGCGACTCCACCGGGCTCAACGTTCTGCTCGGGGCCCGGCTGAAGGCCGAGGCCGCCGGGGGCGGGGTGCATCTCGTCGGGATGCAGCCCGTTGTCGCGCGGGTGTTCGAGATCACGGGGGTGGATGCCGTCTTCACGGTCCACGACACCCTCGAGGCCGCCCTGGCCGACGACTCCGGATGACCCGCGCGGCCGGGGCGGGGCACCGCCCCGGGCCCCGTGCCCCCGGAGTCCAGACACGGTTTTTCGTGCGAATACGGGGGTGTCCCCTCGGGCCCCTCGGGCAGGAGACATCCTGAACGTGTCGGCCGCCGTGGTCGCAGGGGTGCAGTGAACCGGACGCGCCGCGCACTGCGTGACTGACTGAGTACGGATTTTTTGAATCGTGAACCGGTGAATCGGTGAGGTGAAGCGCTGATGAGCACCACCCGGCCCTACTCGCCGGGCGACCGCGGTCCGGAGCCCGGCGGCGCTTCCGGCGTGTCCGGGGGCGGCGCGGCGCAGGACGCCGCCGACGGGGGCGTCGCGGCGCCCGCCGGCGTGCCGGGGTCGTCCGGGGCCGCCGCGGGCCGGCAGATCCGCCGGCTGAGCTTCGAGGGCCAGAGCGGTGTGGTGCCGCTCGCGCGCGACTTCACCCGCCAGGCGCTGCACGCCTGGGGCTGGCTGCCCGCGGCCACCGCCGACCAGCGGGCCGCCGCCGAGGACGTCCTGCTGGTCGTCTCCGAGCTGGTCACCAACGCCTGCCTGCACGCCGAGGGGCCGGACCAGCTCACCCTCACCTGCGACAACAAGGTGATCCGCCTGGAGGTCACCGACCGCGGCACGGGCCAGCCGGCCCCGCGCACCCCGCACCGCGCGGGCCGCCCCGGCGGCCACGGCATGTTCATCGTCCAGCGCCTCTGCCTGGACTGGGGCGTCGTCCGCACACCGGGCGTCGCCGGCAAGACGGTCTGGGCGGAGCTCGGCGCCCCCGCATAGCGCACCGCCCCCCACCGACGCACCGCACACCCTGCGCGCCGCCCTCGGAAGCGGCGCCCTTCCTTTTTCACTGCTTTCACTGCTTTCACTGCCTGCACGGCGTGGCCGCCCCCGCAGTGGCGCCGCCCTCTTCCCGGACCCCGGTCGCGGCCGCCCCCGATCCGGCGTGTCACGTCTCTTCCCTCCTCGAGGTCCCCGGCGTACCGTGACCGCCCATCTGATGAGGCGTCAGAAACCAGGAAGGCAGGGGACCGTGTCGTACCGGAACCGAACCGCCGCCCTCGCGTCCGCCGTCGTCCTGGCCGGGTCCACGGTGCTGCTGGCCGCCCCCGCCGCGCAGGCGAAGGTCGTCGACGTCGACTACCAGTGCAAGACGCCGATCGGGGACAAGAGCGCGGTCTCGCCCAATCGACATCGAGGCGGCGCGCAGCGGCAGCGGTTACCGCATCACCATGTCCTGGCAGAAGGGCGTCTCCTCCAGCCCCGTGGAACTGGGCAAGGGCGCGATGAACCCCAGCGCCACCATCGCGCTGGGCGGCGCCGACTCCGGCACCCGCACCGTCACCGGCCCCGCCAACGACGCCCCGATCCCGCCCAACACCCCCATCAAGATCAGCGACTTGTCCGCCACCTACACGCCGGAGAAGATCGGCACGGTGACCTTCACGGCGGACGTCCTGACCATCAAGGCACTCGGTACGACCACCACCTGCACGCCCGTCAATGCACCCGGCCCCTCCCTGACCCTCGAGGTGACGGCCGCGGGCAAGGCCCCCGCGACCGGCGGGGGCGGCACGGACGACTCCGGTGGCGGGACCCTGCCGAGCACCGGCCCCCAGGACTCGGCCGTCGCCCTGGCCACCCTCGGCGGCACCGTCCTGCTCGCCGGTGTGGCCGGCACGCTGTGGCTGACCCGCAGGACCGGCGGGGCCCGCGGGGAGTGAGCACCGGCGCGCGCACCACGGCACCGCCGCTGCTCCTGGCGCTGCTGCTGGTGGCCCTCCTCCCGGCGGCACCGTCCCGCCCGGCGGCCGGGCCCGCGTCGAACTGCCCGTCCAGCTCCCGGCCGGCGCCCACGGCGACTACACGGTCTCCCTCAAGTACGGCGGACGGATCCTCGCCGAGCACCCCTGGACCGAACCCCGCCCCTGGGGCGTCACCCTCTTCTGGACCCTGACCTTCCTGACGGTCCCCGTCGCCCTGTACCGCGCGGCCATGGCCCTGCTGGAGCGGTGCCTGCCGGCGCACACGGAAGGGCCCCCGCACCCGGCGGGTGCGGGGGCCCTGCGTCACAGGGAGAACGGCGTCAGCGGACGTCGCCCATCAGTGCCTTGACCTTCCTGCGGTACATCCACACCGCGGCACCGGCGACCACGGCCAGCGCCGCCTCCAGGGCGACGATGCCCATCCTGTTCAGGTCCACACCGGCGATGGACAGCAGACCCGTGGTGGCGTCACCGGCGGTCACCGCCAGGAACCAGACGCCCATCATCTGGGAGGCGTACTTCACCGGGGCCATCTTCGTGGTGACCGACAGGCCGACCGGCGAGACCAGCAGCTCACCGACGGTCTGCGTGAAGTAGATCGCCACCAGCCACATCGCCGCGGCCTTGTGGCCGCCGTCCGCGATGGACAGCGGAGCGAGGAACAGGAAGAAGGACGCACCGACCAGCACCAGACCGGAGGCGAACTTCACGATGGTGCTCGGCTCCTTGCCGCGCCGGTTCAGCGCCAGCCAGAACCAGGCGAAGACCGGGGCCAGCGCCATGATCAGGACCGGGTTGACCGACTGGTACCAGGAGACCGGGAACTCCCAGCCCAGGACGCTGTTCTCGGCCGATGAGTCCGCGAAGATCGACAGGGTCGAGCCGCCCTGGTCGTAGATCATCCAGAACACGGCCGCGGCGACGAAGAACCAGATGTACGCCGACATCTTCGACTGCTCGGCGGTGGCCAGGGACTTGTCGCGCTTGATGCGGGTCAGCACCATCACCGGCACGATCACACCGAGCAGCGTCAGCGGGACCAGCACCCAGTTCAGCGTGTAGTGGCCGGTGAAGCCGACGATCGCGTAGAAGACGGCGGCGACGACGGCCCAGAAGGCGGCCTTGCGCAGCGTGGTGGTCTTCTCCGCGGCCGACAGGGGCTTCGGCACGACGCTGGACTGCGCGGCCAGGTGACGGCTGCCGAGCAGGAACTGGGCGACACCCAGACCCATGCCGAGCGCGGCCAGGGCGAAGCCCAGGTGCCAGTTCACGTTCTCGCCGACGGTGCCGATGATCAGCGGCGCGCCGAAGGCACCGAGGTTGATGCCCATGTAGAAGACGGTGAAGCCACCGTCGCGGCGCGGGTCGTCCGGACCGTCGTAGAGCTGGCCGACCATCGTGGAGATGTTGGCCTTCAGCAGACCCGAGCCGATGGCGACCAGGCCGAGGCCGGCGTAGAACGTGCCGGAGGAGGGCAGGGCCAGCGTGAGGTGGCCCAGCATGATGATGCCGCCCGCGACGGCGACGGTCTTGCGCGGACCCCACACGCGGTCGCCGAACCAGCCGCCCGGCATCGTGAGCAGGTACACCAGCGACAGGTACACCGAGTAGATCGCGGTCGCCGTGCCGGCGCTGAGACCCAGGCCGCCCGGAGCGACGAGGTACAGCGGGAGCAGGGCTCTCATGCCGTAGTAGGAGAAGCGCTCCCACATCTCGGTCATGAAGAGGGTGGCCAGTCCGCGGGGGTGGCCGAAGAAGGTCTTCTCGGAGCCGGGGGTGCCCGGGGTGACCGAGTCCTTCGTCAGGCTGGACGCCATTGGTCGTTCCTTGTTGGTCGGGACGCGTCGCGCGAGCGGGTACGCGCCCGGTGGGGGGCGGCGGCCGGCACCGGCGGGCCCCGCCGTCCCATCCCACGCCCGGGGGAGGTCCGCTCCGGATCGCGGAGCGGCGGACGGCGACCACCGGGATCCACGCCTTCCCGCGCGACGATGCGCGGGTGAGGCCCGGCCACAGGTCATTCCTTCCGGGGCCGGCGAGTGAGCCGGCCCGCACACAAAAGAGACCTTCAGCGTCGAATTCCGCCAAAGGTCCCCGCAGTGCAAACAGGCGTTGACTCACCATACGTCAGGACACCGCCTGGTATGGAAGGGTTTGAGACACGGATCACAGGTTTACGCGGAACTGTGCTCGTGTGTTCGAAGGTCCTCCCAGGATTGCACCCCCGTCTCGAAGGTCACGCACAGGGGTCCAGACCACTCACCGCCCCGTGCCGCGAGGGTGAGAATCCGGTGAGGGAGCGGTAAGAACTGAGCCCGGCGATCACACCCCGAGCCGCATCACGGCGGGACTACCATCACTCCATGACCCGTGTACTGCTCGCCGAGGACGACGCCTCCATCTCGGAACCGCTGGCCCGAGCCCTGCGCCGCGAGGGCTACGAGGTCGAGGTGCGCGAGGACGGACCCAGCGCGCTCGACGCCGGAATGCAGGGCGGCGTCGATCTGGTGGTGCTGGACCTCGGTCTGCCCGGTATGGACGGCCTCGAGGTCGCCCGGCGCCTGCGCTCCGACGGACACACGGTTCCCATCCTGATCCTGACCGCCCGCGCCGACGAGGTGGACACCGTCGTCGGCCTGGACGCGGGAGCCGACGACTACGTCACCAAGCCCTTCCGGCTCGCCGAACTGCTGGCCCGGGTGCGGGCCCTGCTGCGGCGCGGTGCCGCCGAGCCGCAGCAGCCGCCCGCCACGCACGGCGTGCGCATCGATGTGGAGTCGCACCGGGCGTGGATGGGCGACGAGGAGCTGCAGCTCACCGCCAAGGAGTTCGACCTGCTGCGGGTGCTGGTCCGGGACGCCGGCCGGGTGGTCACCCGCGACCAGCTGATGCGCGAGGTGTGGGACACCACCTGGTGGTCGTCGACCAAGACCCTCGACATGCACATCTCCTGGCTCCGCAAGAAGCTCGGCGACGACGCGGCCAACCCCCGCTACATCGCCACCGTGCGCGGCGTGGGCTTCCGCTTCGAGAAGAACTGACCGAGAAGAACTGACGAGCCCCCGCGAGGGTTCCCAGTGGGTAAGAGGACATGCGCCGCCGCCTGATCCAGTCCACGCTCGCCGTGGTGCTCGTCGTGATCGCCGTGTTCGGGGTCTCCCTGGTGATCGTCGAGACGCGCACCATCAGCGAGAGCGCCCGTGAGCGGGTGCACTCCGAGGCGGTCCGGCTGGCCAGCATCGTCGACAGCCGGCTGATCGTGGACGAGCAGGTCACGGCGGAGATCCTCAGCGGCCAGATCACCGAGGACCGCTACGCCGTCATCCGGATCCCCGGCCGGCCGGCCATAGAGGTCGGCGACAAGCCGGAGGGCGACGTCATCAGCGCCACCGCGCCCGGCGAGGAGGGCGAGACGGTCACCGTGCAGGAGCCGCGCTCCTCGGTGACCCAGGAGGTCGCCCGCACGCTGCTGATCATCGGCCTGGTGGCGCTGCTCGCGGTGATCGCCGCGGTGCTCCTCGCCGTCCGCCAGGCCAACCGGCTGGCCTCCCCGCTGACCGACCTCGCCGAGACCGCCGAACGTCTGGGCTCCGGCGACCCGCGCCCGCGCCACCGCCGCTACGGGGTGCCCGAGCTGGACCGGGTCGCCGACGTCCTGGACTCCTCCGCCGAGCGCATCGCCCGCATGCTCACCGCCGAACGGCGCCTGGCCGCCGACGCCTCCCACCAGCTGCGCACCCCGCTGACCGCGCTGTCCATGCGGCTGGAGGAGATCACCCTCACCGACGACCTGGAGACGGTGAAGGAGGAGGCCACCATCGCGCTGACCCAGGTGGAGCGGCTGACGGACGTGGTGGAGCGGCTGCTGACCAACTCCCGGGACCCGCGCACCGGCTCCGCGGTCACCTTCGAGCTCGACGAGGTGATCCAGCAGCAGCTCGCCGAGTGGCGCCCCGCCTACCGCAGCGCGGGCCGCGCGATCGTCAGCTCGGGCAAGCGCAATCTGCGGGCGGTCGGCACCCCGGGCGCGGTGGCGCAGGTGCTGGCCGCGCTGATCGAGAACTCGCTGATGCACGGCGGCGGCACGGTCGCCCTGCGCACCCGGGTCACCGGCAACCAGGTCGTCGTCGAGGTCACCGACGAGGGACCCGGCGTCCCCGAGGAGCTGGGCGCCCGCATCTTCGAGCGGGCGATCAGCGGCCGCAACTCCACCGGCATCGGCCTGGCGGTCGCCCGGGACCTCGCGGAGGCGGACGGCGGCCGGCTGGAGATGCTCCAGGCCAAGCCCCCGGTCTTCGGCCTGTTCCTCTCCCGCACCCCGCCGCAGAAGCCCGAGGACACGGACCGGCAGACCGTCCGCTGAGCCGGAACCAGGGGACGGGCGCCTACGGAACGCGCTGCTCCGCGCGGCGGCTGCGCCTGCCCTCGCCGTGCGCGACCGGAGGCCCGGTCACCGGCTCGCGCACCGGCAGCGCGCGGAACACCCAGGTGCGGTAGGACCAGAAGCGGAACAGGGTGGCGATGCCGATGCCGAGGAACTTGAAGATGTTGCTCTGCAGCCGGCTGTCCCAGCCGAAGCCGTACGTCGCCGTGTAGAGGACACCGTTCTCGATCACCAGGCCGATCACGCTGAACACCAGGAACAGCGTCATCTCCCGGGTCCGCCCGGACTTGTCCCGGTCGCGGTAGGTGAAGTAGCGGAAGCCCAGGTAGTTGAAGATGATCGCGACGATGGTGGCGATCACGCTCGCCCGCACCACCTGGAGGTCGGTGACCGCCCGGACCAGGTTGAACACACCCAGATTGACCAGCAGGCCGGCGCCGCCGACCGCACCGAACCGGGCGACCTCCTGGAAGAGCCGCCGGAGCCCCGAGGAGCCGAGTTCCATCGCCTTGAGGCTCCCGTCCGTCGGTGTCCGTCAATGCAGCCATGCTAACCACCCGCCCTCGCGATCTTCCTGCGGACGGCTGCCGGGGCCGCAAGGCGTCCCGCGGGGCGGGCGGGAAATCGGCCACCCTGGCGCGGCGGATACCCTAGGAGCGTGACGTTCCCGGTAGTCGGCATGGTCGGCGGTGGCCAGCTCGCTCGTATGACCCACGAGGCGGGCATCCCGCTCGGCATCAGGTTCAAGCTCCTCAGTGACACCCCGCAGGACTCGGCGGCGCAGGTGGTCGGTGATGTCGTCGTCGGCGACTACCGCGACCTGGACACGCTGCGCGACTTCGCGCGCGGCTGCGACGTGATCACCTTCGACCACGAGCACGTGCCCACCGAGCACCTCAGGGCCCTGGAGGCGGAGGGCATTCCCGTCCGGCCCGGCCCCGACGCGCTGGTGCACGCCCAGGACAAGGGCGTGATGCGGGCGAAGCTCGACGCGATCGGCATTCCCTGCCCGCGGCACCGCATCGTCTCCGACCCCGCCGACGTGGCCGCCTTCGCGGCCGAGGGCGGGGGCTTCCCCGTCGTCCTCAAGACCGTCCGCGGCGGATACGACGGCAAGGGCGTGTGGGTGGTCGGCTCCGCCGAGGAGGCCGCCGAGCCGTTCAAGGCCGGGGTGCCGGTGCTCGCCGAGGAGAAGGTCGACTTCGTGCGCGAGCTCGCCGCCAACGTGGTCCGCTCCCCGCACGGCCAGGCCGTGGCCTACCCGGTGGTGGAGTCCCGGCAGGTCGACGGCGTCTGCGACACCGTGATCGCCCCGGCCCCCGGCCTGGACGAGGCGCTGGCCCTGGAGGCCGAACGGATGGCGCTGAACATCGCCAAGGAGCTGGGCGTCGTCGGACACCTCGCGGTGGAGCTGTTCCAGACCCGCGACGGCCGCGTCCTCGTCAACGAGCTGGCGATGCGCCCGCACAACTCCGGCCACTGGTCCATGGACGGCGCGATCACCAGCCAGTTCGCCAACCATGTCCGCGCCGTGCTCGACCTCCCGCTCGGCGACCCCCGGCCGCGCGCGAAGTGGACGGTGATGGTCAACGTCCTCGGCGGCGACTTCCCGGACATGTACCCCGCGTACCTGCACTGCATGGCCCGCGACCCCAAGCTGCAGATCCACATGTACGGCAAGGACGTGAAGCCGGGCCGCAAGGTGGGCCACGTCAACACCTACGGCGACGACCTGGACGACGTGCTGGAGCGCGCCCGTCACGCAGCCGGTTACCTGAGAGGGACGATCACCGAATGAGCCCTGCCCACCCGTCGCCCGACCACCACCCCTCAACGAGCGCTGACGCGCGCCCCTTTCCCCGGGTGGGCATCGTCATGGGGTCGGACTCCGACTGGCCCGTGATGGAGGCGGCCGCCCAGGCCCTCGACGAGTTCGAGATCGAGTACGAGGTCGACGTCGTCTCCGCGCACCGCATGCCCCGCGAGATGATCGCCTACGGGGAGCAGGCGGCCGACCGCGGACTGAAGGTGATCATCGCCGGCGCCGGCGGCGCCGCCCATCTGCCCGGCATGCTCGCCTCGGTCACCCCGCTGCCGGTCATCGGCGTCCCGGTGCCGCTGAAGCACCTCGACGGCATGGACAGCCTGCTGTCCATCGTGCAGATGCCGGCCGGTGTCCCCGTCGCCACCGTCTCCGTGGGCGGCGCCCGCAACGCCGGACTGCTCGCGGCCCGCATCCTCGCCGCGCACGACGAGGAACTCCTCGGCCGCATGCGGGAGTTCCAGCAGGAGCTCAACGATCAGGCCACCGAGAAGGGCAAGCGCCTGCGCGCCCGGACCGAAGGCACCGGCGGCTTCGGTTTCGGGAAGTGAGGCGCGTGACCGCCCTCGACGACGCCCGCGCCCTGCTCGCCGAGTTCCCCGTCGTCGACGGGCACAACGACCTGCCCTGGGCGCTGCGCCAGACCGGCTACGACCTCGACGCCCGCGACCTCACCGGTGACCAGTCCGCGCATCTGCACACCGACCTGCCCCGGCTGCGCTCGGGCGGGGTCGGCGCCCAGTTCTGGTCGGTGTACGTCCGCTCCGACCTGCCCGATCCGGTGCCCGCCACCCTGGAACAGATCGACTGCGTACGGCAGTTGATCGACCGTCACCCGGGGGACCTGGCGCCCGCGCTGACCGCCGCCGACATGGAGGCCGCGCGCGGCGAGGGCCGTATCGCCTCCCTGATGGGCGCGGAGGGCGGCCACTCCATCGCCAACTCCCTCGGCACCCTGCGCGGCCTGTACGCCCTGGGCGTCCGCTATCTGACGCTCACCCACAACGACAACACGGACTGGGCGGACTCGGCGACCGACGAGCCCCGCGCGGGCGGCCTGACCGCCTTCGGGCGCGAGGTGGTGCGGGAGATGAACCGGCTCGGCATGCTGGTCGACCTCTCGCACGTCGCGGCGACGACCATGCGGGACGCGCTCGACACCAGCGAGGCGCCGGTGATCTTCTCGCACTCCTCCGCCCGTGCCGTCTGCGACCATCCGCGCAACATCCCCGACGACGTGCTGGAGCGGCTGCCCGCCAACGGCGGAGTCGCCATGGTGACGTTCGTGCCGAAGTTCGTCCTCCAGGCGGCCGTCGACTGGACCGCCGCGGCCGACGAGAACATGCGCGCCCACGGCTTCCACCACCTCGACACCAGCCCCGGGGCGATGAAGGTGCACGCGGAGTTCGAGGAACGCCACCCGCGCCCCGTCGCCACCGCCGCCACGGTCGCCGACCACCTGGACCACATGCGCGAGGTCGCCGGCATCGACCACCTCGGCATCGGCGGCGACTACGACGGCACCGCCTTCACCCCGGACGGACTGCGCGACGTCTCCGGCTACCCGAACCTGATCGCCGAACTCCTCCAGCGGGGCTGGTCGAAGGCCGACCTCGCCAAGCTGACCTGGAAGAACGCGGTCCGGGTGCTGGGCGACGCGGAGGACGTGGCCCGCTCCCTGCGGGCGGTGCGCGGACCGTCCAACGCCACCCTGGAGGCCCTCGACGGCGTGCGGTGAGCCGGGGCCGCCCGGTCCGTCCGGGTGGTACCCCGAACGCGCCGTCCACCAGGAAGCGACCCGGCACTCCGTGCGACGGTGACCCTGTTTGGATCACCACCGAGGTCACCACGTACGGAGCCCGCCATGGCCGATCTCCAGGACGACCTGTATCCGGCCGGCGAGGTCGGCAGCGTCGACGAGCTGACCGAGCCGTACCCCGCCGAGGCCGTCGTCGTCCCGGCCGAGCCCTACCAGCCGGTCTCCGACCCCGACGACGCGCCCCTGACCCGCGCCCGCGCCGTCCTGGCCGCGCACCCGGTGGCCGACGGCTACAGCGGGCTGCCCTGGGCGCTGCGCCGGCTGCCCTACTACGACCTCGACCTGGGGGAGAGCGCCGTCGACGCGGACGTTCCCCGGCTGCGCAAGGGCCAGGTCGGCGCCGTGTTCTGGTCGCTGCACCTGCCCGAAGGACCCGGCGCGCTCCGGCCCGGCGACGCGGTCGCCGCGACGCTGGACCAGCTGGACCTGGCGAAGGGCGTGGTCGCGGCCCACGCGGAGGGGCTGCGCCCGGCCCGCACCGCGGGGCAGGTCACCGACGCCCGCAACTGCGGCCGGGTCGCCGTGCTGTTCGGGCCCGCCCAGGCGGCCGCGCTCGGCGACTCCCTCGGCGTGCTGCGCTCCCTGCACGCCCTCGGCCTGCGGGTGCTCACCCTGACCGGCACCACCTGGGCGAGCGCGGCCGGGCTGACCCGGTTCGGCGAGGAGGTCGTGCGCGAGATGAACCGCGTCGGCATGATCGCCGACCTCTCCTACGCCTCGAGCGAGACCGTCCGGCGGGTGCTGACCCTGTCCAAGGCGCCGGTGCTGTTCAGCCGCTCCGCCGCCCGCGCCCTGCGCCCCCACCCGGCCAACCTGCCCGACGACCTGCTGGCCGCCGTCGGCGAGGCGCGGGGCCTGGTCATGGTGCCGCTGACCGCCGAGCAGACCGGACCGACGGTCCGGGACGTCGCCGACCACCTGGACCACGTGCGCTCCCTCGCCGGCCCCGAGTGCGTCGGCCTCTCCGGCACCTACGACACCGGCAGCGCCCACCCCCAGGAGCTCGGCGACACCTCCTGCTACCCGAGGCTGATCGCCGAACTGCTGCGCCGCGGCTGGGAGGAGTCCGAGGTGGCCCTGCTGACCTGGGGCAACGTGCAGCGCGTCCTGCGCGGCGCCGACTTCACCGCCCGCGCGGCCCAGCAACGCCGGCCCCCGTCCACGGCGACCATCGCCGACCTGGACGGGTAGCCGGCCCGCGCCTCCTGCCGGCCCCGGCCGGCTACGGCTCCTCGATCCGGCACAGGCAGAAGGGGTGTCCCGCCGGGTCGGCGTACACCCTGAAGCCCTTGCGCCCGTGGTCCTCCCGGTCCAGCACCCGCGCCCCCAGCGCCAGGACCTGCTCCTCGGCCGCGTCCACCTCGTCCCAGGTGGCCCCGGCGTCGAAGTCGAGATGGAACTGCTGCGAGTCGTGGTCGGCGTGCGGCCACTGGGGCGGGGCGTACCCCTCCGCCCGCTGGAAGGCGAGCCGCGGACCGTCCGGCACCTTCAGCACCACCCAGTCCGGGCTCTCCTCCACCGGTGTGCCGCCGCCGACGGCCGCGTAGAAGCGGGCCAGTGCTCCCGGCTCGGGGCAGTCGAGCACGACGGAACGCAGTCGGGCGACGGCAGTCATGGTGCCTCCCTGGACCGATGGGATCAGCAGGCGCAGAGGCAGAACGGGTGCCCGGCCGGGTCGGCGTAAACCCGCCAGGTGCGCGAGCGGTCCTCCGTCTCCAGCGGCTTCGCGCCGAGCGCCAGCACCTGCTTCTCGGCCGTGTCCAGGTCCTCCACGGTCAGATCCAGATGGAACTGCTGCGAGTGCTCCGGCGACGGCCACTGCGGCGGCACGTAACCGGGGGCCGCCTGGAAGGCGAGCGCCGGGCCGCCGGGCACCTCGAGGTCCACCCAGTCCTCCTCCTGCTGCGGCGTGCCGCCCAGCACCTCGGCGTAGAAGCGGGCCAGCGCCATCGGGTCGGGACAGTCCAGGACGACGGCACCCACCTTGGCTACGGACATGACTCCTCCTCCGGGTCACCTGCACGGGTTACCTGTTCAAGCCGCTAACCGGTAACGGTCGGTTACCCCATGCTGCACCATGGGGGGTAACGTCGCAAGCATGAGTGAGAGATCGCCCGCACCCGGGGGCCTGGCCCTGATCGAGTCCCTGGTCAACACGGTCGACCTGGAAAGCGGCGCCGACTCGCTCGACACGGAGGAGGGGCGTGCCCGCTTCGGGCTGACCGAGGAGGCGCTGTCCGCGGCCCGTCAGCTGCGGGAGTCGCTGCGCGCCACCCTGCTCGCCCACGCCGGGCATCCGCCGCACCGCCCGGTGACCCCGCTCGGCGAGCTGCTCGCCGCCGCACCCCTGGTGATCACCGTGGACCCGGCCGACGGCGCCGCGGCCCTCGCCCCGGTGGAGGACGGCTCGCTGCTCTCCCGCGTGGCCGCCGCCGTCGCCGAGGCCGTCACCACGGGCACCTGGTCACGTCTGAAGGCCTGCGAGGCCGCCGACTGCCACTGGGCCTACTACGACCGCAGCCCCGCCGGGCGCGGCCGGTGGTGCTCGATGCAGGTCTGCGGCGCCCGCGCCAAGATGCGCCGCTACCGAGCGAACACGGCCGGGCAAAAGGGCTCTGAACGGGGCAAAAAGGCCTCTTGAGGGGCGCGTGCGGGGCGCGGAAGTCCCCGTGAGCCTTCACCCGATCCGGGGCGCGTGGTGCAGAATGCAACAAGACGCCGGTTCGGCCGACTGAGCCTCGGCCGAACCGGCGTCACCCGGTCTCAGGGGTCCGCGCGAACTCCCACGCGAGTCCGCGCGGGGAATCCCACGCGAGTCCGCGGGGAATCCCACGCGAGTCCGCAGGGAATCCCACGCGAGTCCGCGGGGGTCTCAGGCGGTGGGCCGCCCCATCGCCCGGTAGCGCCAGCCCGCCTTGCGCCACACCTCCGGGTCCAGCGCATTGCGCCCGTCGAGGATCAGCCGCTCGGCCACCACCTCGCCCAGCGCCGCCGGGTCCAGCTCGCGGAACTCGCGCCACTCCGTCAGATGCAGCACCACATCGGCGCCCCGCACCGCCTCCAGCGCCGAGTCGGCGTACCCGAGCGTGGGGAAGATGCGCCGGGCGTTGTCCATGCCCTTCGGGTCGTAGACCGTGACCTGGCCGCCCTGCAGATGGATCTGCCCGGCCACGTTCAGCGCCGGCGAGTCCCGGACGTCGTCCGAGTCGGGCTTGAAGGTCGCGCCGAGCACCGCCACCCGCTTGCCCAGGAAGGGTCCGCCGCCCAGCGCCTGGCGGGTCAGCTCCACCATCCGGCCGCGCTGGCGCATATTGATCGAGTCGATCTCCCGCAGGAATGTCAGCGCCTGGTCCGCGCCCAGCTCACCGGCGCGCGCCATGAACGCCCGGATGTCCTTCGGCAGGCATCCGCCGCCGAAGCCGATCCCGGCGCGCAGGAACTTCCTGCCGATCCGGTCGTCGTAGCCGATGGCCTCCGCCAGCTTGGCCACGTCGCCGCCCGCGGTCTCGCACACCTCGGCCATGGCGTTGATGAAGGAGATCTTGGTGGCCAGGAAGGAGTTCGCCGACGTCTTCACCAGCTCGGCGGTGGGGAAGTCGGTGACGATGAACGGCGAGCCCTCCGCGACCGGCGTGGCGTACACCTCGCGCAGCAGCTTCTCGGCCCGCTCGCTCCTCACGCCCACCACGATCCGGTCCGGGTGGAGGGTGTCCTCGACGGCGAAGCCCTCGCGCAGGAACTCCGGGTTCCAGGCCAGCTCGGCGTCCTCGCCGGCCGGGGCGTGCTCCGCCAGATAGGCGGCGAGCCGGTCGGCCGATCCGACCGGCACCGTCGACTTGCCCACCACCAGCGCCGGCCGCTTCAGATGCGGGGCCAGCGAGGCGATCGCGGAGTCGACGAACGACATGTCGCAGGCGTACTCGCCGTGCCGCTGCGGAGTGTTCACGCACACGAAGTGCACGTCCCCGAACTCGCCGGCCTCGGCGAAGTCCATGGTGAAGCGGAGCCGCCCGGTGGAGCCCTCGATCCCGGCGACGTGCCGGCGCAGCAGCTCCTCCAGCCCCGGCTCGTACATGGGCACCTCGCCCCGGCGCAGCTTGTCGATCTTCTCCGGGACGACATCGAGGCCCAGCACCTCGAACCCCAGTTGCGCCATGGCCGCCGCGTGCGTCGCGCCGAGATAACCGGTGCCGATCACGGTGATCTTGAGGGCCATGGGGGTGCTCCAGGGGTATACGGCTAGAAGTGCGGGCCCGAGCATAACCGGGGCACCCGTGCGGTCCGTGCGGCCGCTGCGGGGTGCTGTCGTCAAGCTCACCTATCCACGCACGCGGTCCGAGTCTTAAAATTTGAGTTACTTAACGGTAGTTAGCGCCAGCATCACAGCGTTTTGGAGCGTGAGAGACCTTGGCCGGATCGGCTGACTTCGACCTGTACCGCCCGTCCGAGGAGCACGACATGCTCCGCGACGCCGTCCGCGCACTGGCCGAGGCGAAGATCGCGCCGCACGCCGCCGCCGTGGACGAGGAGGCCCGCTTCCCGCAGGAGGCCCTCGACGCGCTGGTCGCCAACGACCTGCACGCCGTCCACGTTCCCGAGGAGTACGGCGGCGCCGGCGCCGACGCGCTCGCCACCGTCATCGTGATCGAGGAGGTCGCCCGCGTCTGCGCCTCCTCCTCGCTGATCCCCGCGGTGAACAAGCTCGGCTCCCTGCCGGTGCTGCTCTCCGGCTCCGAGGAGCTGAAGAAGCGGTACATGACCCCGCTCGCCAAGGGCGACGCGATGTTCTCCTACTGCCTCTCCGAGCCCGACGCCGGCTCGGACGCGGCCGGCATGAAGACCCGGGCCGTCCGCGACGGCGACCACTACGTCCTCAACGGCGTCAAGCGCTGGATCACCAACGCGGGCGTCTCCGAGTACTACACGGTCATGGCGGTCACCGACCCGGGCAAGCGCTCCAAGGGCATCTCCGCCTTCGTCGTCGAGAAGTCCGACGAGGGCGTCTCCTTCGGCGCCCCGGAGAAGAAGCTCGGCATCAAGGGCTCCCCGACCCGCGAGGTCTACCTGGACAACGTCCGCATCCCCGCCGACCGCATGATCGGCGAGGAGGGCACCGGCTTCGCCACGGCGATGAAGACGCTGGACCACACCCGCATCACCATCGCCGCCCAGGCCCTCGGCATCGCCCAGGGCGCCCTCGACTACGCCAAGGGCTACGTCCAGGAGCGCAAGCAGTTCGGCAAGCCGATCGCCGACTTCCAGGGCATCCAGTTCATGCTCGCCGACATGTCCATGAAGATCTCGGCGGCCCGTGCCCTGACCTACCAGGCTGCCGCGGCCTCCGAGCGCGGTGACGCCGACCTCACCTACCTCGGCGCCGCCGCCAAGTGCTTCGCCTCCGACGTGGCCATGGAGGTCACCACCGACGCGGTCCAGCTCCTCGGCGGCTACGGCTACACCCGCGACTACCCGGTGGAGCGTATGATGCGCGACGCCAAGATCACGCAGATTTATGAAGGCACGAATCAGGTTCAGCGGATCGTGATGGCCAGGAACCTTCCCTAGCAGGGTTTTTGCAGGTCGGAGGCGGTTCTGAGGCTCCGGAGGAGTGCTCTCGGCTTTCTGCCCGTTGCGGCCTGATCAGGGCCGTTCATGGGCGTCATGCTGGGGGAATCCTGGGGAGCTGGCGACTCGAAAACAGCCGCTGACCAGCACAAACGAACACAGCCCCCGGCGAGTTGCCGGGGGCTGTTGTCGTGTGGGGATCAGGCGACCTGCCGGGCCACTTCCTCCCAAGTGCTCCCGTACGTGGGAGCGACCGCCGCTGATGTCAAGGCGCTGGCCGGAATCGTCGTCACCGTGGAACGGGCGGGGAAGACCGGTCGACCGGCCACCGTCTTCTCACTCCGTGATGACACTTCCCGTCACGCTGTGCCGCAGCCGGCCCGCACTTACAGCAACAAGAACCCGGACACTTCTCGTCACGCGGAGGCGCAGCCGGCCAGCGCGGAGCGTGAGCAGAACCGTGCTCGGGTCGTCCGCCTGGACGCTTACCGTGTGGAACCCAAGCAGGCCGCCTCTGAGGCCGAACAGCAACCGAAGGGGCCGGAACCGCTCACAGACTTCAACCCTTTCCGCGCCCTGCTGTGACAACCACAGAAGCCCCGGCCACGTCGGCCGGGGCTCCTTTTATTGCTTCGACTACGCGCCTGGGCAGGGCAGTTCAGGCATCGAGCGATTCGGGGAGCACGTCACTACTGCCAGGGACAGATACGAGGGGCGTTCCAGATAGAAGCCGTAGGACATATCCGTACCCGAGTGCAGTCGCTCAGCAGCAGCGCTCACCAGTCGGGCCAGGCGGGTTGTGTCCCGGTCACGCTCAGAGGCGAACCGGGGCGCGAACTCAGTCAGTCGTTCCCCGATCCATCCCGCTGCTTCCTTGGCCTCATCCCAGGTGCCACGAACTAACGAAAGGGGCTTGATGAGCCAGTACGCCGTCTCCAGCGGTGGCAGATCAGACGTGGGGAACTCCGCTGCCACCTCTCGATAGCGCTGGATCAGTTCGGGCTTGCTGCCGGGCGGGGGCGGCTCGGGGTGCGGCGGCCGTCGTAGGGCTTCCTGGTCGAAGCGTTCTCTCGGGCCGACCCACAGGTAGCCGTGATGGTGGTGCACCAGTCGATTCCCGTTCGGTGGTGGGGGTTGCGGGACCAACCGGCCCGGCTTGTGTGGAGGGAGGCCGGGCCGGTTGGCGAGGGCGGAGGGTCAGACGTTCAGACCGAACCGCGCGGGGTCGATCCCGGCCGCGTCCAGCTCCTCCGTGGTGAACCGCAGCGGCTGCGCGTCCGGCCGCTTGCTGTCGCCCAGGGCCCAGGCGTCGTCACCGATGCGGGCCAGGGTCACGCACCCTTCGGTGCAGGGGCCACCACACGCCTTCACGAACGAGGCCCCGTTGATGTCGAGCGCGTACAGGTCGGTTCCGTTCAGCATCACTGCACCTTCCTGCTGACTAATCGCGGCCATGGCTGACCGCCGCCGCCCGTTCGGGCGGGAGTCAAAGGGGAGAGCCGCTCAGCGGTCGGAACGCTTGCCGGACTCGGCGCACCGCGCGCACTTGCACGGCGGCCACCCTGAAGTCATCAGAGGTGCCAGATCGTCGCTCGCTGACACTGCCCGTTCGGGCTCCCACGTTCGCCCGGAGTCACGGGAAACGCGCATCGTCATCAGCGGTCGGTCAGTGAACAGCCGCTGCGCCGCTCCCCTGCGCGTCACTCGTGCGCCTCAGCTTGGTGGCGGCGGAGCCTCACGTTGCCGTCTGAAACCCCGCTGTGGTCCCCCGCGGATCGCGCGTTCTCGCGAGCGACCGATAGTGAGAGGCAGGTGCGGCAACCAGGCTTAGGAGAAGGCTCACTAGCCGCGATCCGTCGCGTAGATCGTCGGGCAGTCCTTGATGTCGCACGTGCTGACCAGCTTGGTGACCTTCATGGTCTGGGTTCCCTTCCCGCGCCGCGGTCAGTGCCTCGCATCTGATGCTCCCGAGGCCCGGGCAGACGGGTCAAGCGATCACGGTTGACAGAACGGGAAACTGCGTAACCCGACATGTGCAGCGGATCGTCGCGCCCAGGAACTTGCCGTACCCCGGGCCGGTCAGGACGAAGGGCGCCCGGTTTCCCGAGCGCCCTTGTCGCTGTTGGGCGGCTCCGTGGGCCGGAGTCAGGCCGCCTGGGTGCGGTCCGCCTTGACCGCCGGGCGGCGGGAGGCGATGACCTTCCTCGCCAGGGAGCGCGGGCTGGTCAGGAAGCCCCAGCCCCACGACATGTGCATGGTCGCCAGCGCCACCGGGATCTGCAGCCGCGCCTTCAGCGGCAGGCCCTTGCCGGCCGGTATCGAGCCGATCAGGATCGCCGCGAGGTAGCCGCCGGGCACCACGAAGCCCCACGGGGTGAGCAGCGCGCCCAGCACGGTCCCGGCCGCGATCGCGCACACGGCGGCCGGCGGGGCGAGGTAGCGCAGGTTGATGGAGCCGGAGTGGTAGCGGGCCACCACGTGCCGCCAGCGGCCGTAGTCCTTGTACTGCTTGGCCAGCGCCCGCACGTTCGGCCGGGGCCGGTAGGACACCTTCAGCTCCGGCGAGAACCAGATCAGCCCGCCCGCCTCGCGGATGCGGTAGTTCAGCTCCCAGTCCTGGGCGCGGATGAACTCCTCGTTGTAGCCGCCCTGCTGCTCCAGCGCCTCGCGCCGGAACACACCCAGGTAGACCGTCTCGGCCGGACCGGCCTCGCCACCGGTGTGGAAGGCGGCGTTCCCGACCCCTATCCGCGACGTCATGGCGGCCGCGACCGCGTGCTCCCAGTCGTTCTCGCCCTCGGCGTGCATGATGCCGCCGACGTTCTGCGCGCCGGTCTCCTCCAGCAGCCGGACCGCGGTGGCGATGTAGTCCGGGGAGAGCATCCCGTGCCCGTCGACGCGGACCACGATCGGATGGCGCGAGGCCTTGATCGCCGCGTTGAGGGCCGCCGGGGTGCGGCCGGTCGGGTTGGGCACGGTGCGCACCCGCGGATCCTCGGCGGCGAGCTCGGCGGCGATCTCGTCCGTGCGGTCCTTGGACGGACCGAGGGCGATCACGACCTCCATCTCGCCGGCGTACTCCTGGGCGAGGATCGCGCGGACCGCGCCACGCAGGTGCCGTTCCTCGTCGAGGACAGGCATGATCACGGAAACGGCCGGGGGCCGCACGTCGGGATTGGCGTTCATAGGGGCATCACGTTACCGCGAACGGGGGACACCTCCGCGCGCGCCGGGGGCGATATGCCGGGCCGGAGATCGTATCGGCCTACCGTGCTCACGATCCCGCGTACGGCCGTCGTCCGGAGGTGTTCCCCCTTGTCCACGCCGCCGCGCTCCCCCCGGCCCCGCCCCGCCCCGCAGCGCCGCCCGCAGCCGCCGCACCGGGCCGCGCGGCCGCCCGCGCGCCGCAGGCCGCGCTGGGCGATGCGCGCGGTGACCACGCTCTCCGTGGTGGTACTGGCCTCCGCGGGCATCGGCCACACCGTGGTGACCAGCCTGGACGCGGAGATCGACCGGGTGGACCCGTTCCGCGACATGAAGAACCGGCCCGAGGCCGGGCACGGCATGAACCTGCTGCTCGTCGGCACCGACGGCCGGGAGAAACTCAGCGAGGAGGAACGGCGCAGGTACCGGCTGGGCGGCGCACCCTGCAACTGCACCGACACCATCATGATCGTGCACATCTCGGAGGACCGGGAGCGGGCCAGCGTGGTGAGCCTCCCGCGCGACTCCTACGCCATGACGCCGCCCCACCACGACCGCGTCAGCGGCAAGCAGCACCACGGCCATCCGATGAAGCTGAACGCCGCCTACGCCGAGGGCGGGCCGCAGCTGACCGTCCGCACGGTCGAGCGGATGACCCGGGTGAAGATCGACCACTATCTGGAGGTCGACTTCACCAGCTTCATGAAGACCGTCGACGTGGTCGGCGGCGTCGAGGTCTGCACCGACCGGCACCTCAAGGACAGCCACTCCGGGCTGGACCTCCCCGCCGGCCGGCACACCCTGCGCGGCGGCCAGGCCCTGCAGTACGTCCGGGCCCGCCACGTCGACGGCGTCTCCGACCTCGGCCGGATGCAGCGCCAGCAGCGCTTCATGGCCGCCCTGGTGGACCGGGTCACCTCCTCCGGGATCCTGCTGAACCCGATGAAGTTCCGCGACGTGGTCCGCGCCGTGCTGGGCTCGGTCCGCGCCGACAAGGGCTTCGGCACGGACGAGCTGCTGGACCTGGGCCGGGCGATGCGGAACTTCTCACCCTCCTCCTCGGAGTTCATCACCGTGCCGATCGGGACGATGGGCTACCCGGTCAAGGGCGTCGGCTCGACCCTGAAGTGGGACCCGGAGAAGTCCGCCGAGATCTTCGAGGCGCTGCGCCGGGACCAGCCGCTGTCCGTGCACCACCCGCGCGACGCCGCCAAGCGCGTCCCGGTGGATCCGAAGCAGATCCGGGTCCAGGTGGAGAACGGCACCGGCACGCCGGGCCTCGGCCGCCGCGTCGACGCGGCCCTGGCGGCGACCGGCTTCGCCACCACCAAGGCCCCCGTCAACGCGGCGCAACGTGATGTGAAGCGCACCGTCGTCGCCTACGACCCGCGCTGGGACCGCTCGGCGAAGTCCCTGGCGGCGGCGCTGCCGGGCAGCGAGCTGCGCGCGGTCAAGGACCAGGGCGCCACCCTGAAGGTCATCGCCGGAGCGGACTTCGAGAAGGTCCGCAAGGTGCGCGCCGAGGACCCGGGACGCGGCGAGGTCGGCGTGGTCCGCGGCGACGAGGTGGGGTGCGGGTCATAGCCCCGGCGGTGCGCCTCAGCGGCCGCGCCGGGCGTCAGTCGTCGTAGCCCTCCGCGGCCCGCTTCTCGCGCAGCTCCATGATCGCGCGGCGGCGGGCGAGGCGGTGCGTGCGCCGGATCTGCGCCTCCTGGTAGCGGCGCCGGTCGCGATCGGTCTCGGGTATCACCGGAGGCACCCGGCGGGGCTTGCCGTCGGCGTCCACGGCGGTGAACACCAGGTAGGCGGAGCCGACCTGGGTGGGCGGGGTGGACTCGTTCCAGCGTTCGGCAAGGACCCGCACGCCGACCTCCATCGACGTCCGGCCGGTCCAGTTGACCTGCGCTTTGACATGCACCAGATCGCCGACGCGGACCGGTTCCAGGAAGGCCATCTCGTCCATGGAGGCGGTGACCGCGGGCCCGCCGGAGTGCCGCCCGGCGACCGCGCCGGCCGCGTCGTCCACCAGTTTCATGATCACCCCACCGTGCACCGTGCCCAGAAGGTTGGTGTCGTTGTGGGTCATGATGTGACTGAGCGTCGTCCGGGACGCCGAAGTGGGCTTGCCCGGGATGTCCGGACTCTCCGTCTGTGCGGCTGGGGCCTGGTCTGTCATGGCCTCCACCTTATGCCGACGTGACATGCGTGTGATTTGTGTCGGCTTCGCAACAGCGCCGCTCCTATTTTCCGACGACCCTTGTATGGCACGGCCGCCGGACCTGCACACTGGGGCCCATGAACGATTGGCCCGAGGCATGGGACGACAACCGCGGCGGCCGCTACGGACGCGGGAGCGCGAGCGCGCAGCCCGAGAGCGCCCGCGTGATGCGGCAGGTGCGCCGGGGTCCGGCGGCCCCGCCCGGGCAGGGCGGCTACGGCGGCGTGCCCCGGCAGCCGTCGTACGCGGACGGCGGCTATGACGCCGGGTACGACAGCGGCTACAACAACGGCCAGGTCTACGGCCGTCCCGGAGGCGGCATCCCCGGGGACCCCGACGACCGGTACGCGGGGCGTTACGCGCCCGACTGGCGCCGGCGGTTCAAGTGGACCGCGCTCACCCTCGTCACTGTGCTGATAGTCACCCTGGTCGGCACGTACTTCTGGGCCGACTCCAAGCTCAACCGTGACGTCGACCTGTCGACGGTGATCGACCGCCCGGAGAAGGGCGAGGGCACCAACTACCTGATCGTGGGCTCCGACAGCCGCGAGGGGCTGAGCGACGACCAGAAGAAGAAGCTGCACACCGGCTCCGCCGAGGGCAAGCGCACGGACTCGATGATGATCCTGCACACCGGCGACAACGGGCCGACGCTGATCTCGCTGCCCCGCGACTCCAACATCACCATCCCCAAGTTCCAGGGCTCGGAGTCCGGCAAGATCCGCGCCGCGATGGGCGCCAACAAGCTGAACGCCGCCTACTCGATCGACGGTCCGACGCTGCTGGTGCGCACCGTGGAGTTCAACACCGGGCTGCACATCGACCACTACGTCGAGATCGGCTTCGCCGGCTTCGCCAACATCGTGGACGCGGTCGGCGGCGTGGAGATGGACATCCCGCAGGACATCAAGGACACCAAGTCCGGCGCCGACTTCAAGAAGGGCAAGCAGACCCTGAACGGCGAGGAGGCCCTGGCCTTCGTCCGCACCCGGTACGCGCTGGCCGGCTCCGACCTGGACCGCACCAAGAACCAGCAGAAGTTCCTCTCCGCCCTGGCCAACCAGGTGGCCACGCCCAGCACCGTCCTGAACCCGTTCAAGCTCTACCCGACGATGGGCGCCGGTCTGGACTCGCTGATCGTCGACAAGGACATGAGCCTGTTCGACCTCGCCGACATGTTCTGGGCGATGAAGGGCGTCAGCGGCGGCGAGGGCAAGTCCATGAACATGCCGATCTCGGGCAACGCCGGGAACGGCAACCTGCAGTGGGACATGCCCAAGGTGAAGCAGCTGGTCAACGAGCTGAAGAACGACGAGAAGGTCACCGTCTCCGGCAACTGAGCCGACCGGCGACCGAGCCGCACCGCGACCGACGAGGGCACCCCGGAAGGGGTGCCCTCGGCCGTGTCCGGTGCCGGCGTCACATCGTGGCGCCCGCCATCGAACGGCACATCTCCGCGCAGGAGCGACAGGACTCGGCGCAGCGCATCATCTGCTGGTCGTCCGGCATGGACATACACGCCTCGGCGCACATGTCGCATGCCTTGGCGCACATCGCGCACATCTCGCTGGACAGCGGCGAGCGCCGCATCATCATGTCCGCGCACATGCGGGTCATCTCGGCGCAGTCCATGAGCGCGCGCATGATCTGCACCGGAGCCTGCCCGGTCATCTGCAGGCAGGAGCTCATGGTCTCCTCGCAGATGCTGTGGCAGGACATGCACGCGGTGACGCAGTCCTGCATCTCCTTGCTCATCGGGGTGGCGGCAGCGGACTGGGTCATGGCTTCCTCCCAGGGGACGAGAGGGGGCCGGGGGTCGGCCCCCGCTCCTCCGTCCTACGCCCGTTGCTCCAAGGTCACCACACGACGGACAGAACCGGGTGTTCTGTCCGCCACCGCGGGTGTTCCGCCGCTCACCAGCTGAAGGCCGGGTCCACGTGCATGCAGGCCGTGTCGTCCGCGCCGTTGAGCGGCTGGGCCGACTCCGGCGTGGTGTCGTCCTCCTCGGGCGCCCGGTACGCCGTGCCCTCCCGCCAGTCGGCCCCGACGACCAGGGTGACCCCGGAGACCTCGGTGGAGCGCTCCACCGACGACTCCGGGAGGCCGAGGGCCTCGGCGACGCGGCGGGCGTCCCCCTCCAGGTCGGCGCTCGGGTAGCGCACCACCGTCCGCTGCTCGCTCAGGGAGCTCTCGGTGTCGGCGGTCGCGGCGGTGAAACCTTTGTCCTCGAGCAGGGAGCGCACCGCGCTCGCCCGGCCGGGCACCGCGCCCTCGGTGTCCGTGCGGGTGCCGTTGCGCACCTGGACGGCGATCTCGTCGTCCGGGGCGGCCGGGTCCGACGGTACGGACCGCTCCGGCTTCCCGGACGGCTTCACGCCCTTGCCGTCCAGCGGGATGTCCTCACGCACCAGCCGGAACAGCTTCTCGGCGTCCTCGGTGGGCTCCACCCGGGCGCCCACATAGCGGTTGGGCATCGTGGTCATGGTGATGCGCTCCGGCTTCACCTTGCGCAGCTCGACGCTGAGGTCGTACAGCTTCTTGACCGTGTCCAGGCCGGGGTCCACGGTGAGCGCCTCGGTGGCCCGCTCGGCGAGCCGGCGCAGCTTGTCGGGGCTGGACAGGGTGGCGTTCTCGCGCAGCTGCCTCACCAGCGCGGTCATGTACATGTGCTGGGCCTTGGCGCGGGCCAGGTCGCTGCCGTCCTCGAAGCCGTAGCGGGTGCGCAGCCACTGCAGGGCCTGCTTGCCCTTGATGTAGGTGGTGCCCTTCTCCAGCTTCAGCCCGGAGCCGCGGCCGGTGCTGGTGCGGGAGTGGATGTTGGCGTCCACGCAGACGGGGACGCCGCCGACCGCGTCCGCCATGGAGACCACACCGGCGAAGTCGACCATCAGGAAGTGGTCGATGTGGATGCCGGTCAGCTCCTGCCAGGTGGCCACCGTGCAGCCGGGGCCGCCGCGCCCGAGGCTCTGGTTGGTCATCACCCGGCCCTGGCTCGCCGGGTAGACGGTGCCGTCCTCCGGGTCGGTGCACTTGGGGATCGTCAGCAGGGTGTCGCGCGGCATGCTGATCACGGACATGTTGGTCCGGTCCGCGGACAGGTGCACCAGCATCTGCACATCGGCCAGCGGCGTGGAGCCGAACGTCTCGCGGGCGCCGCCGAGTTTCTGGTTCTCCTCGGTGTCCCGGGCGTCGGAGCCGATGAGCAGGATGTTCAGCGGGGTCTGCCCGGCGGCGTTCGGGGTGGGTGCGGCGACCTTGTTGTCGCCCAGGTTCAGCGGCTGCTTGTCGATGTTGTCGTTCAGCCGCTTGTAGTAGAGATAACCGGCCGCCGCCGAGCCGGCTATGAGCAGCGCCAGGACGGCCGCGGACCACTTGAGCAGCCGGCGTCCGCGGCGGGTGCGCGAGCCGCCCCCGCCGCCGCGTTCTCCGCCGCTCCCGGTGCCCTCGTCGGCACCGCCCTCGGTGCCGGTGACGTTCTCGTCCGGGGGCGGATCGCTCCGGTCGTCGTCACGGAGCGTTCCCCGCGCGGCGTTCTGGGTCACTGCCGCCGTCCTCCCCACCCCTGGCACTCCTCGGGTCGTGAAGCAGGGCCGTCCTGCGTCCTGTTAGACGCTTGACGGGCCCGTCAGTTGCCCCCTGGCATCAACTGGTTTCAACGAATGTTCGGAAGGGCTCCCTACCAGCGGTAGGGCTTGTACACGTCCATGCACTTGCCCTTCTCCGAGGCCTTCAGCGCGTCGGTGTTCTCCGGCAGGTCACCGGCCGACGGGGACTTCTGCTCCGGGTAGGCCGCACCCTCCCGCCAGTCCGCGCCCACCACGACGGTCACCTGGGAGGCGTCCTCGTAGGGCTTGACCGAACTCAGCGGGATCCCGAGCGCCTTGGCGACCCGCTGGGCGTCGCCCTTGAGGTCCCCGCTCGGGTACCGCACCACCGTCCGCTTCTCCGACCCGGCCTTGGAGGGGTCCGGTGCCGCCTTGACGAAGCCCTTGCCGGCCAGGGTCTGCGCCACGGCGCTCGCCCGGCCGCTGACCGGGCCCTGGCCGGCGGTGCCGGTGGCGTTCTGCACCTGGACGCTGATCTCGCCGTCCGGCGCCGAGGGGTCCTTGGCGGGCTCGGCGTCCGCCGCCTTCCGCGCACCGGACGCGCCGCCCTTGTCGTCGAAGGGGATGTCGTCGCGGAGCATCGTCCACACCTGCTCGGCGTCGGCGCCGTCCGGGAGCAGATGGTTGCGGTTCTGCGGATCCTCGACCGTGGGCATCGTGGTCATGGTGATCCGGTCCGGCGGCACCGTCTTCAACTGCATGGCCAGATCGAAGAGTTTCTTCACCGACCCGATCTCCTCCGACACCGTCAGCGACTTGGTGGCCGCCTCGGCGAGGTCGGTCAGCCGGCCGGTGTCGGTGAAGACGTTCTGCTGCCGCAGGGTGCGGATCATCGAGTTCATGTACATGTGCTGCGCCCGGGCGCGCAGCTGGTCGCTGCCCCAGGCGTGGCGGGTGCGCAGCCACTGCAGGGCCCGCTCGCCCTTGACCTTGTGGGAGCCCGCCTTCATCTTCAGCCCGGAACCGCCGGGCATGGTGGGCAGCGGGCGGTCCCAGACGTTCTGGTTGACGCACACCTCGACGCCGCCGATGGCGTCGGCCATCCGCACCACGCCGGCGAAGTCGATCGTCATCCAGTGGTCGATGTAGACGCCGGTGAGGTTCTGCCAGGTGGCCAGGGTGCAGCCCGCCCCGCCCCGGCCCAGGGTGGAGGTGATGATGTCGTTGGTCGCCGGGTAGACCTTCCCGCTCTCCGGGTCGGTGCAGCGGGGGATGTCGACCCGGGTGTCGCGCGGGATGCTCACCACCGCGGCGCTCCTGCGGTCGGCGGCCAGGTGGATCAGCATCTGCACGTCGCCGCGCGGCGGTTCACCCCGGGTGTCGCGGCTGCCGCCCAGCCTGACGTTCTCGTCGGAGGCGCGGCTGTCGGAGCCGATCAGCAGGATGTTCAGCGGCGTGTGCCCGTCCGCGTTCGGCTGCGACTTGCCCACCTTGGAGTCGCCGCTGCTGCGTTCGCCCTTGCCGAGGTTGCCGTTGAGGTGCTCGTAGTAGAGGTATCCGGCCCCGGCCGTGCCCAGTATCAGCACCGCCAGCGTCGTCGCCGACCAGCGCAGGGCGCGCCGCCCCCGCCGCGGCCCGCCCGTGCCGTGCCGCCCGGCGGCCGCGGCGCGGCGTCTGCCCGGCCCCTCTCCGCCCTCCGAGGACGGCCGTGTCCGCTCCTCGTGCACGCTGCTTCGCGTCATCGTCGTGCGTCCCCCACCTTCGGTCTCCCCACCGCTGTGCACCCCCGCGCAGTCGTACGAGGGCCTGTGCCCCGCCCTTGAGGACGTGGCACAGGCCCCTCAGGTCACTTGGCGCACTTGACCTTGTCCGCCGTGGACTTCTGGATGCCCTCCGGCGCCTCGGACGTGCCCGAGACCGGCACCCCGGCGCCCTTGAAGTCCTTGCCCAGGGTCAGCGTCATCGCGGGCAGGCCCTGCGAGTTGGTCACGCTCTTGCCGGGCTTCAGCGCCGAGCCGGACAGGCCCATGATGTCGGCGAGCCGGCGCGCCTGGTCGGCCTGGTCCGGCGCGTACTCCAGCGTGGTTCTGCTGAGCGTCTCCGGCGCGTTGCCCGCGTTCTCCGACTTGGTGACGCCCTGCTGCACCTGGAGCCAGCTCAGCGTGGACTGGGCGGAGCCGGACTTGGCGCCGCCGTTGAGGATGCGCACCCGCACCTCGGAGGCCGGGGCCTTGGGCCCCTTCAGCCGTGCGGCGGCGGCCGCCTTCTCCTTCTTCTTCTGCTTCTTGACCTCGGTGAACGACACATCGTTCTTGATCATGTCGAACACCTGCGGGGCCTTGGACTCGTCGACGACGACGGTCGTCGGCACCTTCTCCGCCGGGTTGTCCTTCACCGGCAGCGTGGTGAAGGTCAGGTTCTTGACGTTGAGCTTGCCGAGCTCCAGGCCGAGGTCCTTGAGCTTGTTGATGCTGTCCAGCTGCGAGTCGACGGTGAGCGCCTCGGTGCCCGCCTCCGCCAGCTTGATCATCTTCGAGGGGCTGGTGAGCGTGTCGTTCGACTTCAGCTTCCGCATCAGCGCGCTCAGGAACTGCTGTTGCAGCTCGATCCGGCTCAAGTCGCCGCCGAAGCCCACCGAGTGGCGGGTGCGGACGAAGGCCAGCGCCGTCTCGCCCTCGATGGTGTGCGTGCCCTTGGACAGCTTCAGATGGGAGTCGGGGTCGTCGATGTCCTTCGCCAGACAGACCTCGACGCCGCCGACCGCGGTGGTCAGCGTCTTGACCGCGTTGAAGTCGGCCACCATGAAGTTGTCCGGCGTGATGCCGGTCAGCTCGGTCACCGTCCGCGCGGTGCAGCTGGGCGTACGGCCGCCCTGGCCCAGGCTGGTGTTGAAGCGGACGCCCTGCGAGCCCGGGATGACCTTCTGCGAGCCGTCCTCCTGGGTGGTCGGGCAGTCGGGGATGTCCACGATCAGGTCGCGCGGGATGCTCAGCGCGGTCGCGTTGGAGCGGTCCTTGGCGACGTGCAGCAGGATCGTGGTGTCGGCGTGGCCCTCGCTGCCCTTGTCGCCGTAGCCCTCGTTGCCCGCCCCGGTGCGCTTGTCGGTGCCGATCAGCAGGATGTTGATCGCCTTGTCCTTGCTGAAGCCACCGGTGCTGGCGCCGTCGTCGGAGACGGAGGTGATGTTGTCGTTGAGGTGCTTCAGATACAGGTAGCCGGCCGTACCGGCGGCGAGCACCACGAACGCCATCGTCCCGCCGGTCCACAGCAGGGCCTTCTTCGCCTTCCCCTTCTTCACCGGCCTGCGGCCGCGCCGTCCCGGCGGCGGCTCCTGCGGCGTACCGCGGCGCCTGCGCGGCGGCGGCACGTCACGTTCGGGCACCGCACGCCCGGGGCGGTCCGGGGCCGTCGTGCGTCCGCGAGCCCCGCCGGGGGAGTGCGGTCTGCGCGGCGAGGGGACGGTCGACTGCGGTGCGGAAGGGCTCAGTCGCAGTTCGTATTCACCGGTGGTGGGGTTGAACACCCATTGGTCTGCGGGGTCGATGTTCTCCGCCCGCCCACGGCCTTGCGCGTCCACGGTCGCTTGCATCCTCCGTCGGGGCCACGCGGCGCCTTTCCCCTCCCAAGGCGCTCGGGTCTCGGTTTCGCAGTGCGCTCCCCAAGGGCCGACCTGACGGACTGGACCTGAAGGAACTGACGCACCGGATCGCTCACACTAACCGCCCGAAACAGTCTGCGGCGACGCCGGTGACAAATTCCACGCTCCTACAAGCGGGCAATTCGCCCATTTCTCTGGACAAGTGTGCGCAGTCTTGGAGTTGCCTGCGCGTCACCTTTACGTACAGGCGTCCTCGGCGGCGGTGTTGCCGGAGAAGGTCGGCGCCGGGGAAGTCGTCCCGGAAGGCTCCGCGGATACCTTTTCCGTGCCCTTTCCGTCACTGTCCGTACGGCCGTCGCCCGAGGCGACCGCCAAGGGCGCGTCGGTGCGCAGCCGCTCGAACAGTTCCGCCGCCGCGGGCTGGGCGAGCTGGTCCCGATTGACGTCGCGGACATACGGCTCCCGCGGAACGGTCAGGAATTGCACACGTTCCGTGGGGATGTCACGCACCCCGCGCACAAGTTCGTACAAACCACGCAAGCTCGCCAGTTCCGGGTCCGTCGTCAGCGACGAGGTGGCCGCGTCCAGAACGGGATAGAGCTTCACCGGATTCAGCAGCACGTCATTGCTGCGCACCTTGCTGACGAGCGCACCCAGGAACCGCTGCTGCCGCTCCATCCGCTCGGTGTCGCTGCCGTCGCCGAGCGACTTGCGGGCGCGCACAAAACCGAGCGCCTGCTCCCCGTTCAGCGTCACCCGGCCCGCCGGCAGCCTCAGCCTGGCGTCCTTGTCGTCGATCGGCCGGCGCAGGCACACCTCGACCCCGTCGACCGCGTCGACCATCTCCTTGAAGCCGTGGAAGTCGACCACGACATGATGGTCGACCCGGACATTCGTGAGCTTCTCCACGGTACGGATGGTGCAGGCGGAACCGCCCACCTCGAAGGCGTAGTTGAACATCGCGAACACCGGGGCCGCGCGGGTGCCGTCCCGGCGCAGGCAGGCGGGCACCTGCACCATCAGGTCCCGCGGTACCGACACCGCGGTGGCGCTGCGCCGCCCCGCCGCCAGATGCAGCAGGATCGCCGTGTCGGAGCGCTCGGTGCCCGTGTCCCGCCCGTAGCGGCGGTTCTCCTCGCCGGAGCGCGAGTCCGAGCCGATCAGCAGGATGTTCCGGGCGTCCTTCACCAGCGAGGTGGGCCGCTCCTTCTCGAACCGCTCCAGCTCGGCCGTCGCCGCCTGGTCCGGGGTGATGTTCCCCTCCAGCTTCCGGTACACCAGCCAGCCCGCCCCGGCCGCCAGCACCAGCACCGAGGCCAGGCCGATCCCGGTGCCGCGCAGCCACCGGCGGCGCCTGCGGCGGGCCAGGCCGCGTCCGCTCGCGGTGGCGCCGGGGGATGGGTCCGGGGTCTCGCCCGAGGGTGGTTCCGGGGCCCGTTGCGGTTCGCTCATGCACCCCTCACTGCGTGCCGGGGTACGCCGCAGCGGGCGCGGCGTACCGAGGCCGGCGGAACGGCCCGTGGAACGGTGTGGTGCGTCCCTTCGACCATGGCCCCGGCGGGCCGTGAGGGCGGGGTGTTGTTACGCCGAACGGGGACCCGGGAGCCCGTCGCACGGGCAGGGCGGCGCGGAACGGGCGGGACTTCGCGGGCACCCTCAGGGCCTGTCTTTCGGAGCTTGCCGCGGGTCGCGGGGTCCGGCACGCGCATCTGCGGCGTTGTCGTCGGTTGGCGACTCCCCCACGCTCGGCTGCGCTCGCGCGGGAGGGACCCCCAACGCGTCGCCGCCCTCCTCCGCCTTGCAGCTGCACGCACCAGACCCCGCTCGGCTCGGGGGCACCGTCACCGGAAGCGGCAAGATCCGAAAGGCACCCCTAGCGGGCGATGACGGTCACCCGTTCGCTCTCCACGCGCTTGTCGAGGGCGTCCTCGCCGAGCCGGTCGAGGTTCCGGCACAGCACCACGGAGCCGCCGGTCGCCAGCGGCGCGTACAGGCCCGCGTTCAGCCCCTCCCAGGTGTCGTACGGCAGCCCCGACAGCACGCGGGAACCGGGGCCGGTCAGCCCGATCTCCGGCGCCTCGGCGCGCGCCCGCTCGACCACCTCGGCCCCGGTGAACTCCCGTCCCGCCACGATCAGCGCCGGCTCCTCGGGATCCACCGGCGCGTACAGCACGAAACGGTCACCCTGGCCCGGGACCTCCACCGCGTAGTCGGCGAAGCCCTCCGGCGGCTGCGGGAAGCGGGCCCCGAGCGGCCTGAGCGACAGGGCGACCCGGGAGCCCCGGCAGGCGCGCGCCTGCTCGAGCGTGTCCGGGCCGCTCACCACGATGTCGGCCGCCGCCGGATCGCCCGCCATGTCCGCGAGCGTGCCGGTCGAGGCGCACGCCAGCAGCCACACCGCCGTCTGCCAGTGCGCGGGCAGCAGCAGCGCCACCCGGTCGCCCGGCTCGGCGGACAGCTCGTCCTGGAGGAGGTTGGCGGTCTTGGCCACCCAATTGGCGAAGGTGGCCACGGACAATTCGACCCGCTCGCCCGTGGCATCGTCGTAGAAGGTCACCAGGGGGCGTCCCGGGTCCGCGGACAGCGCGGAACTCAGCAGGTCGGCAGGGGTGCGGTCGGTGGCGTTCACCCGGGCAAGCGTACGCGCGCCCGGGGCCGGCCGCCGAGCGGGCGGGACACCGGTTCGGGGGAACCGGCGCCTGCCGCACGGAACTTCCCCGATGGCAGATTCATACGGGTCTGTCCAAGCTCGGGGCATGCGTCGAATTCTTGCTTCTTCCATCGGAGTCACCTGTGCCGCCGCCCTCGCCCTCCCGCTCGCCCCGCCCGCCGCCGCGGCGGCCCGAGGGGCGCCCACGGCAGCGGCGGGCACCAACGCGAGCGCCCCGGCGGCCGAGCCGGGCATCCCCGGCAGCACCCAGTCGCTGCCCCTGAACCCCCTCACCCGGGACCGCGCCACCGGCGCCGCCGTCCTCGGGCTCGCCCCCCGGACGGTCCGTCACTTCTCCATGCTCGGCGTGGTCTGGGACGACGCGGACGCGGAACTCCACAGCCGCGTCCAGGTGCGTACCCGCGCGGCCGGCACGGGCACCTGGTCCGACTGGCAGGACGTCGAGACCCACAACGCGGACCACGCGGCCGACCCGGGGAGCGAGGAGCGTGCCTCGGGGCGGGTGCGTGGCGCCACGGCGCCGCTGTGGGTGGGGGAGTCGGACGGGGTGGAGGTCCGGGTGCGGGCGGCGGGGGTGGCGGGGGCGGATGAGGACGCGTCCGGTGCGGACCGCAGCGGCGGGGACGTGGAGGCGCTGCCGGCCGGGCTGCGGCTCGATCTCATCGACCCCGGCTCGGACCCGGCCGCGGATGCCGCTTCGGACGAGGGTGCCGCTTCGGACGAGAGTGCTGCTTCGGACGAGGGCGCTGCTTCCGGTGAGGGTGCCGCCGCCCCGCCGCCCGCCGCGGACGAGTCCCGCACGGGGACTCTGACCGCCGCGGAGAAGGCCGTCTCCCGCGCCAACGCCGGGCTCGCGCCCCTCGGCGCCACCGAGATCCCCGCGCTGAACCGTGCGCAGACGGAGGCGGAGCTGCTCGCGCTGCGCCGCGCGGAGTCGGGCGCCTCCGGGGAAGCGGCGGGTACGGAGGCGGCGGGTACGGAGGCGGTGGCCGGCGCGCAGAAGCAGGCCAAGCCGTACATCGGGCCGCGGCCCGCCATCAAGACCCGCAAGGGCTGGGGTGCCAACGAGGGCCTGCGCAAAGGCGGATTCATCTACACCAAGAAGGTCAAGGCGGCCTTTGTGCACCACACCGCCTCCGGCAACAACTACACGTGCTCGCAGGCGCCCTCCCTCATCCGCGGCTTCTACCGCTACCACGTGGTGAGCCTCGGCTGGCGGGACATCGGCTACAACTTCCTCATCGACAAGTGCGGCCGGATCTACGAGGGGCGGGCCGGGGGAGTGGCCAGGCCGGTCATGGGCGCCCACACCCTCGGGTTCAACAGCAACAGCACCGGTATCGCGGTCATCGGCTCCTACGGCTCCAAGAAGCCGTCGTCCTCCGCGGTGAAGGCCGTCTCGCGGCTCACCGCGTGGAAGCTGGGGCTGCACGGGATGAATCCCAAAGCCAAGACATATCTGACGTCCGGGGGTGGCAACCTGTACGCAAAAGGCAAGAAGGTGCGACTGAACGTGATCTCCGGTCATCGGGACGGGTTCAACACCTCGTGCCCAGGGGGGAAGCTGTATGGGAAGCTCGGAAAGGCCCGCAAGACCGCGGCTCGTTACCAGGGCCGCTGAGGCGCGGGGCACCTCGGGTTCGTCTCTCCCTGCCGGAGGGTCTGCATACACTGACCGGCCGAAAGACAGTTCGGCCGGTCCCGGCAGGAAGCAGAGGGCACAGGTGACAGAAGCGATCCTCCTGGTCGGCGGCAAAGGCACGCGGCTGCGTCCGCTCACGGTCCACACGCCCAAGCCCATGGTGCCGGCGGCCGGGGTGCCCTTCCTCACACATCAGCTGGCCAGAGCGAGAGCGGCGGGCGTGGAGCACATCGTGCTGGCCACGTCGTATCTGGCCGAGGTCTTCGAGCCGTACTTCGGTGACGGGTCGTCGATGGGGCTGCACATCGAGTACGTCACGGAGGAGGAGCCGCTCGGCACGGGCGGGGCCATCCGGAACGTGGCGTCCCGGCTGCACTCGGGGCCCGACGAGCCGGTGCTGGTGTTCAACGGGGACATTCTCACCGGGCTGGACATCAACGCGCTGGTGCGCACGCACGAGACGACGGGGGCGGATGTCTCGCTCCACCTGACCAAGGTGACGGACCCTCGGGCCTACGGTCTGGTGCCGACGGACGAGACGGGGCGGGTGCAGGCGTTCCTGGAGAAGCCGCAGACGCCGGAGGAGATCGTCACCGATCAGATCAACGCGGGGGCGTACGTCTTCCGGCGCTCGGTCATCGACACGATTCCGGTGGGGCGGCCGGTGTCCGTGGAGCGCGAGACGTTCCCGGAGCTGCTGGCGGCGGGGGCCCATCTGCAGGGCATGGTCGACTCGACATACTGGCTGGACCTCGGCACGCCGGCGGCCTTCGTCCGCGGCTCCGCCGACCTGGTGCTGGGACGCGCCCCTTCCCCGGCGGTGCCCGGCCGCTGCGGCGACCGGCTGATCCTGCCCACGGCTCGGGTCGCCCCCGACGCGAAGCTCGCGGGCGGCACGGTGGTGGGCGAGGGCGCGTTCGTGGCGGAGGGCGCGCGGGTCTTCGGCAGCACCATCCTGCCGGGCGCGGTCATCGAGCCGGGCGCGGTCATCACCGACTCGCTCATCGGCACGAGGGCGAGGGTCGGCGAGCGCTCCATACTCACCGGCACGGTCATAGGCGACGGCGCGGTCATCGGCCCCAACAACGAACTCCGCGACGGCGCCCGAGTCTGGTGCGACGCCAAGATCCCGGCAGGCGCCGTCCGCTTCTCCTCGGACCAGTAACCGCCGAGTGGGGGTTCGCGTAGCGCCCACGGTGGGTGGGTGTCCCCGTACGTCTGCCGCGCCTCCCTGGCTGCGGGCATTCGTGCCGTCTGGGGCGGTGGGGGTCCCCCCGCTCGAGCGAAGCCGAGAGTGGGGGAGGGTGGGCGCAGCGGCACTCCTTTCAGCGGGGCTAGCGCCCCCGCCCCCGGCCGGCGCCCACCCCGGGTGCCCGGACCAAACCTGCAGCGCAGCTACTTCACGCAACGTCAGTTGAAAGCGGCTCAGAGCCGCCCGATGCTGCCGTGCGGCATGCGCGGCGCCCGGCGTTCCGGGACGCGGCCGCTCAGGAGGATGAGGCGAGCCGCCCGATGCCGCTGGCCGGCGTACGGCTCCAGGAGTTCCAGCATCACCGCGTCATCCGCGTACCGGTCCCCGGCCAGCGCCCACCCCACGATCCCCGGCAGGTGAAGGTCCCCGACGGTCACCGCATCCGCCGCCCCATGACTGCGCTGCACGGTCTCCGCCGACGTCCACGGCCCCACCCCCGGCACCAGCTCCAGCCTCTTCTGCGCGGCCTCCGGCGACATCCCCACCGCCTCCTCCAGCCGCGCAGCGACCCGTACCGCCCGCAGGATCGTCGACGCCCGCTTGTCGTCGACCCCGGCCCGATGCCACTCCCAGGAGGGAATCAGCGCCCAGGTCCGCGGCGCCGGCATCACCGACATCCGCTCCGGCGCGGGCCCCGGCGCCGGCTCCCCGTACTTGCGCACCAGCAGCCGCCACGCCCGGTACGCCTCATTGGTGGTGACCTTCTGCTCCAGGATCGACGGGATCAGCGACTCCAGCACCAGCCCGGTCCGCGTCAGCCGCAGCCCCGGCCTCCGGTGCCGCGTCAGCGCCAGCAGCCGGTGCCGCGGCACGAACGCCGAGGGATCGTCCTGCGCCCCGAGCAGCTCGGGCAGCGTCTCCAGCAGCCACTCCGCGCCCGGCCCCCATGCCTCGCCCCGGATCCGTTCACCTTGGCGGGTGACCCGCAGCGTCCCGGGCCCGGCGGGCGTCAGGCTCGCCCGCCACACCGCGCCGTCCGGTGTCGCCCGGAAGGTGGGGTCCCCGGGGCCGCGCCGCAGCGGGCCGAGGACCAGGCCGAGGTCCAGCGGCCCGTCCGGCACATACGTGCGCACCTGCGCGGGCGCGGCCGCCTGGCGGGGAACCGCGGCGGGCACGGCCACATGGCCGCCGCGCACCGTCGTACGCGTGGGGCGGGGGGCGAAGCGTCCTGCCACGAGTGATGTCCCAGGGGTGGAAGTGAAGGTCCTACGAGGGTAGGCGCCCGAGGGCCCGGCTCAGCGCACTTCGATGAAGGCCGCCGGGTCCCGCTCGGGCCGCGGCCTGGGTTCCTCCGCGGGGTGGCCGATGGCCACCGCGCCCATCGGGTCCCAGTCCGGGGGCAGGTCGAGTACCTCACGAACCACGTCGCGGCAGAACATCGTCGAAGACACCCAGGCCGAGCCGAGCCGTTCCCCGGCCAGCGCGACCAGGAAGTTCTGCACTCCGGCGCCCGCGGCGACCACGAACATCTCCCGCTCGGCCCCGTCGCGCCGCGCGTCCCCGTAGGTGTGCGAGCCGTCCATGACGAGACAGGGGACGGCCAGGTAGGGCGCGTTGCGCAGGACGTCGCCGCGGCGGATGCGCTTGGCGATGGACTCCTCGGACTTGCCGTCCCGGCGCAGGTCCGTGATCCAGGCCTCGCGCATGGCGTCCAGCAGGCGGGTGCGGACCTCGGGGGACTCGAGGAGGACGAAGCGCCAGGGTGTGGTGTGGTGCGGGGCGGGTGCGGTCACGGCCGCGGCGACCGCGCGGCGCACCGCCGCCGGGTCGACCGGCTCGTCGGTGAAGGAGCGGACCGTGCGGCGCTGGGTCACCGCCAGGCGTACGGCCTCGGAGGTGCCGAGCCGGAACATGTCGTCGCGTGCGTCACGGACCATGGCGCGGGCTCCTTCCCCGTCGTCCTCGGCCACCGTGTGCGGCAGCCCGCGGACCACCGCCACCGGCAGGCCGGCCGCCTTGCCCTTGACCAGGTCGCCCGCCGCGGCCAGTTCGTCGGCCGTGGCGACGACGGTGGCGCTGAGCGGGTTGCCGTGGCTGTCGGCGCCGCCGCGCAGGTCGTCCAGGACGCGCACGCCGGCCGCGCCGATCGCCACATCGGTCAGCCCGGCCCGCCAGGGCCGGCCGAAGGTGTCGGTGACGATCACGCCGACCGTGACGCCGAGGGCGGAGCGCAGGCCCTCGCGGATGGCGCGGGCGGAGGCGTCCGGGTCGTCGGGGAGCAGCAGTACCGTGCCGGGCTCGGTGTTGGAGGCGTCGACGCCGGCCGCGGCCATCACCAGGCCCTGCCGGTTCTCGACGATGCGCAGGGGGCCGCGCCGGGCCACCACCCGCACGGTCTCCGCGTCGATCGCCGCCTCCCGGTCGGCTGCCTGGACGATCCTGCCCTCGGCCTTGGAGACGATCTTCGAGGTGATCAGCAGTACGTCGCCGTCGGCGAGGCCCGGCTCGGCGGCGGCGATGAGCTTGGCGAGGTCGTCGCCCGGCCGGATCTCGGGCAGGCCGGGGACGGCCCAGACCCGGTACGCGGGCGCCTCGTCGGTGCCGCTCACGCCGCCCGCACCTCCTCGGCCAGGTCGAGGGCCTCGCGGGCCATGCGCGCGGCGGCGTCGGCGTCGGTCATCATCAGCGGTACGGCCTTGCAGCGGATGCCCGCCCCCTCGACCCGCTCGACGGAGCCGGCGTCGACCGTGTCGACCAGCCAGCCGTCCAGCAGACCCGAGCCGTAGTGCTCGGCCACCGCCGCCGCCGTGGCCTCCACGCCGACGGCGGCGAGGACCTTGTCGGCCATGCCGCGCACCGGCTTGTCCCCGACGATCGGCGACAGCCCGACCACGGGCACGCCCGCGTCGGCGATGGCCTCCCGGATGCCGGGGACGGCGAGGATGGTGCCGATGGAGACGACCGGGTTGGACGGCGGGAAGAGGATCACGTCGGCCTCGGAGATGGCCTCCAGCACGCCCGGCGCGGGCTTGGCCTGCTCCGCGCCGACCGGGACGACCGCCTCGGCCGGCACCGAGGCCCGCAGCCGCACCCAGTACTCCTGGAAATGGATCGCCTTGCGCCGGCCGTCCAGCTCGACGGCGACATGGGTCTCCACGCGGTCGTCGGTCATCGGGATCAGCCGCACGCCCGGCTGCCAGCGGTCGCACAGGGCCTCGGTGACCGCGCTGAGCGGGTACCCGGCGCCGATCATCTGGGTGCGGACGATGTGCGTGGCGAAGTCGCGGTCGCCGAGGCCGAACCACTCGGGGCCGACGCCGTAGGCCGCGAGCTCCTCCTTCACATGGAAGGTCTCGTCGGCCCGTCCCCAGCCCTGCTCCTCGTTGATGCCGCCGCCGAGCGTGTACATCACCGTGTCGAGGTCCGGGCAGACCTTCAGCCCGAAGAGGTGGATGTCGTCCCCGGTGTTGCCGATGACCGTGATGTCCGCGTCCGGCACGGCCCGCTTCAGACCGCGCAGGAAACGGGCACCGCCGATGCCGCCTGCCAGAACCACAATGCGCATGGCGCCCAGTCTTGCAGGCGGGGACGACAGTGCGTCAGGCAGTCAGGGAGCGCGCCTCGCAGTGCGGGGCGGTGTGCATCGGCATCTCGGTCAGGCCCGGGTAGTAGATGTGCAGGCTGACCGCGGGCTCGAGGGTGTCGTTGACGACCTCGTGCACATAGCCGGGCGCGAAGACGCGCTGCGCGCCGGGCGTGAGGGAGCGCGTGCCCCGCTCGGTGCGCTCGGTGAGGGTGCCCTCCAGCACGGTCAGCACGCCGGAGGAGCGGCCGTGGTCGTGCAGCCCGCTGCCCTGGCCGGGCACCCAGGACAGCAGCCACACCTCGTAGCCGGGACCGGTGCGCAGCCGGTGGTACCAGCGGGTGGTGGCGTCGTACTGCACCAGGTGCGCCCACTGGGCGCGGTCGGCGGCGATGGAGCGGGCCAGGCCGGCGAACTCGGCGACGGTCACCGGGTGCTCGCGCGGCGCCTGGAGCAGGTGGGGGACTTCGAGGATGTCGCCTGCGATCTGCAGGTCGCTGTCGCTGTTCATGTGAGTGCGGTGGTTCCTGGGCGTGAGTAGCGAAAAGGGCTCGCCCTGCCGGGCGCGGAGGAATCAACGGCCGAGTCGGATGCGTGGTGACTCGGCGACGGCCGGAGACGGATGGCTCAACAGCCGGAACAACAACAGCTACAGCGAGCGCGGGCAGCACCGTGGGACCCGCCGGTGCGGGTCCGGGTGAGCGCCGGGTACGCGAGCATGCCCACAAGGACAGCGGTTCACACCTTCACTGTCAACTCGGCGCCCGGATCGTGGGACCGGGTTCACCTCATCAGGTTCATCTTGCAGGCGAAAGGTTTGCTCACCCGGTTCCGGGGACACATGCTGCGCACGACCGGGTGCCGAGCGCCGTTGCCGTCCTGTGATCTGGCTGTGATCAGGTTCGCTTCGCCTCGGTGTCGGAACGAGATCGATTCGCTGGACGTTATCCCCCGCAGAGGCTCTGCGCGGGCGGCAATGCCCGGGCAGACCCCGTCTGTATGTCAAGGTTTATGGCGATTTGAACACTTTCCGCTTGGCCTTGGTTCCGCAGAGTGAATAAGGGGCTCAATAGCAGATCTCAGCTTGACTCTCCCGGAGCAGCGCAATTGTAATTTCACTCGTGTCGTTCGGCCGGAAACGGTAACGGCAACATCACGGGGACGCGAAAGACTGACGAGGGGCGCACATGACCGAGCTGGTGCAGCAACTGCTGGTCGACGACGCGGACGAGGAACTCGGCTGGCAGGAGCGCGCGCTGTGCGCCCAGACCGACCCCGAGTCCTTCTTCCCCGAGAAGGGCGGCTCCACCCGGGAGGCCAAGAAGGTCTGCCTCGCCTGCGAGGTCCGTTCCGAGTGCCTCGAATACGCCCTCGCCAATGACGAGCGCTTCGGCATCTGGGGCGGCCTGTCCGAGCGGGAACGCCGCCGGCTGAAGAAGGCCGCGGTCTGATCAGGCGCCGCCGTCCCGGGACGCCTCGGTCCGGTCGTGCGGCTGTTCTTGGTCCGGTCGTTCGAGAGCCTTCGATCCGGACGCGGTCGACGGTGCCGCCCGAAGACGCGGCCGACCGGTGCCGCTCGCAGAAGGCCGCCGTCTTACGGACGACGTCTTACGGACGGCGCTCCGCATACGTGCACAAAAACGCGTAGACGTGTCACATACGGCCCGGCGCACGTGGGTTGTCCACAGGCGGCGGGCCGCCTTGCTGTGCAGCCAGTAGTGTGGTCGCTCGTCCGAGACGCCCCGCTGCCCCCACCGGGCACAGGCGTCCAATGCAGTCCACCGAACCGGGGCCCGTACCTCGATGTCCGTGCACAGCCACCCGGCAGCCCACGACGTTGCCGCCATCCCTGAGTTCCCGCGTCATGTGGTGACGGCGGTCCTCGTCTCGCACGACGGCGCCCGCTGGCTGCCCGACACACTCACCGGACTGCTGGGTCAGGAACGCCCGGTGCAGTACGCCCTAGCCGCCGACACCGGCAGCGCGGACGACTCCGCGCGGCTGGTCACCGAGGCGCTCGGCGACGACCATGTGCTGCACCTCGCCCGGCGCACCGGATTCGGCCAGGCCGTCGACGAGTGCCACCGCATGGCACCCCGGCTCACCCCCGAGGACCTGCCCTATCTGAAGCGGCCCAGCGGCTGGGACCCGGTCACCCGCACCTGGCGCGACGACGCCTACGACCTGCCCGAGCTCCCCTACGGCGAGCCCGTGCAGTGGCTGTGGCTGCTGCACGACGACTGCGCACCCGAACCCGACGCCCTGGCCCAGCTGCTGCGCGTCGTCGACAACGAGTACGAGCTCGGCCGCGAGGACGTGGCCGTCGTCGGCCCCAAGCTGCGCGGCTGGTACGACCGCCGGCAGCTGCTGGAGGTCGGCGTCTCCATCGCCAACTCCGGCCGCCGCTGGACCGGCCTTGACCGCCGCGAGCAGGACCAGGGCCAGCACGACCACGTGCGGGCCGTGCTGTCGGTGTCCACCGCGGGCATGCTGATCCGCCGTGACGTCTTCGAGCAGCTCGGCGGTTTCGACCGGCATCTGCCGCTGATGCGCGACGACGTCGACCTGTGCTGGCGCGCGCACGAGGCCGGCTACCGGGTCCTGGTCGCCCCCGACGCGGTCGTACGGCACGCCGAGGCGGCCTCCCGCGAGCGCCGCACCGTCGACTGCGTGGGCCGCACCGCCGCCTCCCCGCACAAGGTCGACAAGGCCGGCGCCGTCTACACCCTCCTCGTCAACACCCGTACCGCGGCGCTGCCCTGGGTGCTGCTGCGCCTGGTCCTCGGCACCCTGCTGCGCACCCTCGCCTACCTCGTCGGCAAGGTGCCCGGCCAGGCGGTGGATGAGATCCGCGGCCTGATGAGCGTCCTGCTGCGCCCCGAACGCATTCTCGCCGGGCGCCGCCGCCGCGGCAGCCCGCAGATCGACAAGGCGGAACTGCGGGCGCTGTTCCCGCCGCCCGGCGCCACCGTCCGGGTCACCGTCGAGCAGGTCGCCAGCAACCTCGCAGGCCGCTCCGACCCCGAGGTGGCCTCCGGCGCCGGACGGCACGGCGGCGCCATCGAGTCCGGACCCGGCGGCGACGACGCCGACTTCCTCGAGATCGAGCAGTTCGCCCGCCTCAAGCGCATCGCCCGCAAACCGGGCCCGGTGCTCTTCCTCGTCCTGCTGGTCGTCTCCCTCACCGCCTGCCGCTCCCTGCTCGGCGGGGGCGCGCTCGCGGGCGGCGCCCTGCTCCCGGTGCCCGCCGGCGCGGGCGAGCTGTGGGCGCGCTACACGGACGCCTGGCACGCGGTCGGCACCGGCGGCACCGGCTCCGCACCGCCCTACCTGGCGATCGTGGCGGCCCTCGCCTCCCTGCTGCTCGGCTCCACCGGACTGGCCGTCACCGTCCTTCTGGTGTGCTCGGTCCCGCTGGCCGGCCTCACCGCCTACTTCGCCTCCCGCCCGCTGCTCCCCTCCCGGCTGCTGCGCGCCTGGGCGGCCGTCGCCTACGCCTTCCTGCCCGCCGCCACCGGCGCCCTGGCTGGCGGCCGGATCGGCACCGCCGTCCTCGCCGTGCTGCTGCCCCTCATCGCCCGCGCCGGCATCGCCGCGAGCGGCCTCACCAACAGCACCGGCGGGCCCGGCAGTTGGCGGGCCACCTGGGCGTACGCGCTGCTGCTCACCGTCGCCACCGCCTTCACCCCGATCGTGTGGCCGATCGCGCTGGTCCTCGGCCTCGGCGTACTGGCCCTGCGCCGCGCGGAACTCACCGCCCACGCCCCGCGCCTGCTCGCCCAACTCGGCACCCCGCTGCTGCTCCTGGCCCCCTGGTCGCTGTCCCTGCTGCCGTTCGGCTTCTTCCGGGAGGCCGGCCTGGAGTACGGCAGCGGCGCCGCCTCCGCCCTCGACCTGCTCGGCGCAAGCCCGGGCGGCCCGGCCACCTTCAGCGGGCTGATGCTGCTCGGCCTGGTCCTCGCCGCGCTGGCCGCCCTGCTGCGCTCGGAACGGCAGACGGCCGTCCGCGTCGCCTGGGCGAGCGCCCTGGCGGGCCTCGTCTTTGCGGCGCTGTCCAACGGCTCCACCTGGGCCGGACCGGCCACCCTCGTCTACGGCATCGCCCTGCTGGCCGCCGCCGCGGTCGGCGCCGACGGGGCCCGCGCCCGGGTCGCCGAGAGGAGCTTCGGCTGGCGCCAGCCGGTCGCCGCGCTGATCGCCCTGGCCTGCGCCGCCGGGCCGCTGCTGCTCGCGGTCGGCTGGATGCTCCGCGGCGCCGACGGACCGCTCCAGCGCCGCGACCCCGTCCAGGTGCCCGCGTTCGTCGCCGAGGAGAGCAGCACCCGCGACCAGGCCCGCACCCTGGTGCTGGACAGCGACTCCGCCGCCCAGGTCCGCTACATGCTGGTCCGCGGTTCCGGCGCCCGCATGGGCGACGCCGAACTGGCCTCGGCCGGCGGCGAGAACAGCAGGCTCGACAAGGTCGTCGGCAATCTGGTCGCCGGCTCCGGTGCCGACCAGGCCGCCCAGCTCGGTACCTTCGCCGTCCGCTACGTCATGGTCCACCAGGGCGCCCCCCGCGAGGTCACCCGCGTCCTGGACGCCACCCCCGGACTGACCCGGCTCAGCCAGCAGGCCGGCGGCGCCCTGTGGCGGGTGGACCGCCAGGTGTCCCGCGCGACGATCGTCTCCGGCAAGGAGACCAAGGCGGTCGCGGCCGGCCCGGTGGAGATCCACACCGACATCCCCGCCGGACCCGAGGGGCGCGTGCTGCGCCTCGCCGACACCGCCGCCGACGGCTGGACGGCCACCCTGGACGGCGCCCCGCTGCCCCGCACCACGGTCGACGGCTGGGCCCAGGGCTTCGAACTGCCCGCCTCCGGCGGCCGCCTGGACGTCACCTACGACGCCCCGCTCACCCACACCGCCTGGCTGTGGGCGCAGGGCTTCCTCGCGATCGTCCTGATCGTCCTCGCCCTGCCGGGCCGCCGCCGCCACATCGACGACGACCTGCCCGACGAGCCGGTGCCCGTCCCCACCGGGGACGGCCGCCGGGCCCGCCGCCTGCGCGCCCAGGCCGAGCAGGCGGGACAGGCCGACCAGGCCGATCAGCAGGGAGCGCAGGGAGCGCAGGGAGCCCCCGCTCCGATCCCCGCGCAGCCCGCCCACGACCCCTGGCAGCCGGAGCCGCAGCCCGACCAGGCGGCGCAGCAGTACCAGCAGCAGTACGCGGCGTACGCGGAGCCGATGCAGCAGCCCCAGCAGTACCCGGGGCAGCAGCAGTACCCCGAGCAGCAGTACCCCTACCAGGGTGCGTCCTACGACCCGTACGCCTACGACCAGACGCAGTACCAGCAGACCCCGACCTACGACCAGAGCTACCCGCACGGCTACGACATGCCGTACGACCCCACGGGCAGTGAGCGTCCCGACGGGAGCCAGCAGTGAACCGCACGACCCTGTCCCTGATCGCGGCGGCCACCGCCCTCGCCGCCGTGACCGGCTTCGCCGCGCTGACCACGCCCGAGACGCCGGCCACGGACGACACGGCACGCGCCGCGGCCCGGCTCCCGGTGGAACGCACCAGCCTGCTCTGCCCCTCGCCCAGCACCTCCGACCTGGCCGAGACGACCTACTCCTCCTTCACCCCGGTCACCGAGGGCACGGAGAGCAAGGGCTCGGCCGAGCTGCTGCCGGCGCGGGCCGACGGGGGCGAGGGGGCGGAGGACTCCGAGGATTCCTCGGAGTCGAAGGAGTCCCAGAAGCCGGACGCCGGCCAGGCCGAGCCCGTCCTGAAGCCCGGGGAGCCGGGCCGGCAGGCCACCGGTGACGTCTCCGGCGGTGAGGCCCCGGCCCTGATCGGCACCGCCGACGGCCGCTACGCCCCCGGCTGGACCGTGCAGCAGACCACCGAGGTCACCGCGGGCACCGGCCGCGGCCTCCAGGGCGTCACCTGCACCGCGCCGGACACCGAGTTCTGGTTCCCCGGCGCCAGCACCTCCGCCGACCGCACCGACTACGTGCATCTGACCAACCCGGACGACTCGGCCGCCGTGGTGGACATCGAGCTCTACGGCAAGGACGGCGCCCTGAAGACCACCGTGGGCGAGGGCATCACCGTCCGGGGGCGGTCCAGCGAGCCCATCCTGCTCTCCACGCTCACCGAGGAGCGGCAGTCCGATGTGACGGTGCACGTGGTCGTCCGCAGCGGCAGGGTCGGCGCGGCCGTGCAGGCCCTGGACGACAAGCTCGGCGGCGACTGGCTGGCCGCGTCCACCGACCCGGCCGGCAGCCTGATCATCCCCGGCGTCCCGAAGGACGCCACGGCCGTGCGTCTGGTCGCCTTCGCCCCCGGCGACTCCGACGCCGACCTGAACGTCCGCCTGGCCTCGCCCACCGGTTCGATCACTCCGGCCGGTCACGAGACCCTGCACGTCAAGGGCGGCATGACGGCCGCCGTGGACCTGGGCGACATCACCCGCGGCGAGCCCGGCTCGCTGGTGCTGACCCCCACCGACCGCTCCGTCCCGGTCGTCGCCGCCGTCCGGGTGCTGCGCGGCAAGGGCGACGCCCAGGAGTCGGCCTTCATCCCGGCCGCCCGCCCGGTGTCCGGCCGGGCCACGGCCGTGGGCAACACGGCGAAGGAGACGACCCTGTCGGTGACGTCCCCCGAGGCCACCGCGCGGATCAAGGTCACCGCCTCACCGACCGGGGAGGACGGCACGCCCGCGACGAAGACGTACACGATCAAGCGCGGCACGACCCAGGACATCACCCCGCCCGTGCCGGAGGGGGCGAAGGGCAGCTACGCCCTGACGATCGAGCCGGAGACGGACACTCCGGTCTACGCGACCCGCACCCTGACCAGCGGGAAGACGGCCTTCACCAGCCAGACCCTGCCGGACGACCGGGGCATGGTGGCGGTCCCGGAGGCCCGGCAGGACCTGTCCGTCCTGCAGAAGTAGGCGGGAGCAGAAGCGGCGGCACTCGAAGCACGCGGCACTTTGAGGCAGATGGCCCTCCCGTCGGCGGGGTTTCCCGCCGACGGGGTGCCGGGTCTCAGTCCTCCCCGTAGCGGGGGTCCACGGTCTCCGGGGTCAGCCCGAGCAGCTCCGCGACCTGCTCGACGACCACCTCGTGCACCAGCGAGGCCCGCTCGTCGCGGCCCTTGGAGCGGATCTCCACCGGGCGCCGGTAGATCACCACCCGCGCGGGCCGCCCGTCGCGTGCGGGCACGGCGCCGCCCAGCGGAACGGCCTCGTCGTTCCACCCGGCGGCCGCCCCGTCCAGCCGGGGCACGTCCAGCACCAGGAAATCGATGTCGGCGAGCTGCGGCCACCGCCGCTCCAGCCGCTCCACGGAGTCCTGTACGAGATCTGCGAACGTCTCCGCCCTGCTGGCCGCGAGCGGCACCTGCGGCGGTGCGATCGGTCCCCGCATGCCCCTGCCGTGACGATCACGGCGTCGGGGCCCGGGGCCGGCAGCGGCACGGGGCGTCACAGGGTTGTCCATCACTGTGCAGGGTAGTCTCCCGCGCCCCCGCATGCCCGACCCCGCACCGTCCCACGCCCCATGTCACTACCTGACCGTTTCAGCCAAAGTTGGGCTCGATTCCGTATCCCTCCCGGACCGGTGATCTCAAGACGTTTGACAGCCTTTGTGCCAACTGGTGACCGCAATCAAAATCGGTCGCCGCCCCTCGCGCCCCCGTCCGGCCAGGTCACCGAGCGGGTTCCCCGAGGCCGTGTGCGGCGTCTCACACCACGACACGGGGGAGTGACCTGGTGGAGAGTCGTCGCGGCCCGCTCAAGAGTGCGGTACCGTCCAACGTCGTGAGCCCTGTACGTCGCTGTTCGCGCACCGCTTGCGGCCGTCCCGCCGTCGCGACGCTGACGTACGTCTATGCCGACTCGACCGCGGTCCTCGGCCCCCTCGCCACCTACGCCGAACCCCACTGCTACGACCTGTGCGCCGAGCACTCCGAACGCCTGACCGCACCGCGCGGCTGGGAGGTCGTCCGCCTGCTCGACGGCTCGGCCCCGGCCCAGCCCAGCGGCGACGACCTGGAGGCCCTGGCGAACGCCGTGCGCGAGGCGGCCCGCCCGCAGGAACGCGCGGCGGGTGGGGCGGCGGCGGACGCGGGGCCGACCCCATGGAGGTCGCCCGCCGGGGCCACCTCCGTGTGCTCCGCTCACCGGACGACTGACCCGCACCGACGACGCCGGTCCGCCGGACCGTTTCGGCACGATGCCCGCCCCGTACGGCAGGGCACGACCGGCCGGTAGTTTGTGGTGACCGACAGGACTTCGGAAGGGCTGGGCCGTGGCTGCTGATCTCTCGCAGATCGTGAAGGCGTACGACGTACGCGGAGTCGTCCCCGATCAGTGGGACGAGTCCCTCGCCGAACTCTTCGGCGCCGCCTTCGCCCAGGTCACCGGCGCGAGCGCCATCGTCACCGGCCACGACATGCGGCCCTCCTCACCGGGTCTGTCGGCCGCCTTCGCCCGCGGTGCCGCGGCCCGCGGGGCCGACGTCACCGAGATCGGCCTGTGCTCCACCGACCAGCTCTACTACGCCTCGGGGGCGCTCGACCTGCCGGGCGCGATGTTCACCGCGTCGCACAACCCCGCCCAGTACAACGGCATCAAGCTGTGCCGCGCCGGTGCGGCCCCCGTCGGCCAGGACACCGGGCTCGCTCAGATCCGCGCCCTGGTCGAGCAGTGGAGCACCTCCGGCGCCCCGGCGCCCGCCGCCGCCCCGGGCACGGTCACCCGCCGCGACACGCTAGCCGACTACGCCGCCCATCTGCGCTCCCTGGTCGACCTCACCGCCATCCGGCCCCTGAAGGTGGTCGTCGACGCGGGCAACGGCATGGGCGGCCACACCGTCCCCACCGTCTTCGAGGGACTGCCGCTCACGCTCGTCCCGATGTACTTCGAGCTCGACGGCACCTTCCCCAACCACGAGGCCAACCCGCTCGACCCGGCCAACCTGGTCGACCTGCAGAAGCGGGTCCGCGAGGAGGGCGCCGACCTCGGCCTCGCCTTCGACGGCGACGCCGACCGCTGCTTCGTCGTGGACGAGCGGGGCGAGCCGGTCTCCCCGTCCGCGATCACCGCTCTGGTCGCCTCCCGGGAGCTCGCCCGCAACGGCGGCAAGGGCACCGTCATCCACAACCTGATCACCTCCTGGTCGGTGCCGGAAGTGGTCAGGGAGCACGGCGGCACCCCGGTCCGCACCCGCGTCGGCCACTCCTTCATCAAGGCCGAGATGGCCGCCACCGGCGCGATCTTCGGCGGCGAGCACTCCGCGCACTACTACTTCCGCGACTTCTGGTACGCCGACACCGGCATGCTGGCCGCCCTGCACGTCCTCGCCGCGCTGGGCGGCCAGGACGGCACGCTCTCCGCCCTCGTCGCCGAGTACGACCGCTACGTCGGATCCGGCGAGATCAACTCCACGGTCGACGACCAGACCGCCCGCCTCGCCGCGATCCGCGCCGCCTACGAGGGCCGCGAGGGCATCACCCTCGACGACCTGGACGGCCTCACCGTCACCTCCACCGACTGGTGGTTCAACGTCCGCCCCTCCAACACCGAGCCCCTCCTCCGCCTCAACGCGGAGGCCCGCGACGAGGCGACGATGCGCCGCATCCGCGACGAGGCACTGGCGATCATCCGCGGCTGACGGGAACAAGTGCCTCCGACGCCCGGAACGCCGAACATCCGAGGTCGGCGGGGCGCGGGCCGGGGGAACGCCCGGGCGGAGGGTTGGAAAGGGCTCCGCGGCCGACCGGGGCGCGGTACCGGCGGTACGCTGACCAGGCACATCCGCGCACCGTCACCCGCCGTGAAGGGAACCCCCATGCCGCTCGAAGCCGGACTCCTGGAGATCCTCGCCTGCCCGGCCTGCCACGCCCCCCTCAAGGAGCAGGACGCCGAGCTGATCTGCACCGGCCAGGACTGCGGTCTGGCCTACCCGGTCCGTGACGGCATCCCCGTCCTCCTCGTCGACGAGGCCCGCCGCCCGGCGTAACCGCCGTTCCGGCGACCGCCGTCCCGCGAACCGACGCCCCGCCGATCGGAGGCACGCCGCCCATGCTCGACGAAAGCTTGCTCGACTCACCGGAGGGCCTCGCCGAGGCCGATCGCCGCGGGCTGCTCCGCGGGGCCGCCGAGGCCGGCGCCCGGGTCCGCACCGCCGCACGGCACGCCGCCGAGACCGGGATCCAGGACCTGCAGCCCGACGGCCGGCCCCGCGCCATCCTCATCGCGGGCCCCGGCGCCGCCGCCACCCAGACCGCCGACCTGCTCGGCACCCTCGCGGGCTCCGGCAGCCCCGTCACCCGCCTCGCACCCACCGGCGTCGCCCCCGCCGCCGGCGCCCTGCGCTGGGAGCTCCCCGGCTGGGCCGGCTCCGTCGACCTGCTGCTCATCGCCACCCCGGACGGCACCGAACCCGGCCTGTCCCTGCTCGCCGAGCAGGCCTACCGCCGCGGCTGCACCGTCGTCGCGGTGGCCCCGGCCCGCGGCCCGCTCGCCGACTCGGTCAGCGGCCACCACGGCCTGTTCGTCCCCATGGCGACCGCCCCCTACGACCAGGAGGAACCCCTCGCGGCCTCCGCTCCCGGCGTGCTGTGGGCGCTGCTCACCCCGCTGCTGGCGCTGCTCGACCGCACCGGGCTGCTCACCGCGCCGCAGGACGCCCTGGAGAAGGTCGCCGACCGCCTGGACCGCATCGCCGAACGGTGCGGCCCCGCCATCGCCGCCTACAGCAACCCCGCCAAGACCCTGGCCGCCGAACTCGCCGACGCGCTGCCCATCGTCTGGACCGAGGGCACCTCCGCCGGGCCCGCCGGCCGCCGCTTCGCCGCCGCGCTCGCCGAGCTCTCCGGCACCCCCGCCGTCGTCGCCGAACTCCCCGAGGCGCTCGCCGCGCACAGCGCCCTGCTGGCCGGCCCGCTCGCCGCCGGAGCCGACCCGGACGACTTCTTCCGCGACCGCGTCGAGGAACCGCCCGCCCTGCACGCCCGCGTGGTGCTGCTGCGCGACCGGCCCATCGGCAGCCTCACCGCCGCCCCCGCCGCACGCGAGCTGGCCCTCACCCACGACACCCCGATCAGCGAACTCGAACCGGAGCCGGGCGGCGAACTGGAGACCCTCGCCGAACTGATCGCCATCACCGATTTCGCCGCCGTTTACCTGGCGCTCGCCTCCCGCACCTGATCATGCCCGGGACACCCTGAACCTCCCCTGCCCACCCGTCCCCTGCCGGGGAGACAGGCACGAGCACCGCAGAAGGAACCCAAGAGCCCATGGACCGCCTCGAGAACACCATCCGCCCCTACGCCTGGGGTTCCACCACCGCCATCCCGCGGCTCCTCGGCACCGAACCCACCGGCGAACCGCAGGCCGAGATGTGGATGGGCGCCCACCCCGGCGCCCCCTCCCGTACCGCCCGCGGCAGCCTCGCCGAGGTCATCGACGCCGCCCCCGAGAAGGAACTCGGAGCCGCCTCCGTCGCCCGGTTCGGCCCCCGCCTGCCGTTCCTGCTCAAGCTCCTCGCCGCCGGCGCGCCCCTCTCCCTCCAGGTCCACCCCGACCTGGAGCAGGCAAGGGCGGGCTTCGAGGACGAGGAGCGCCGCGGCATCCCCGTGGACGCCCCGCACCGCAACTACAAGGACGCCAACCACAAGCCGGAACTGATCTGCGCGCTCACCGAGTTCGACGGCCTGTGCGGCTTCCGCGACCCGCTGCGCGCCGCAAGCCTCCTCGACGCGCTCGGCGTCGACTCCCTCAAGCCCTACGCCGCCCTGCTGCACGCCCGCCCCGCCGACGCCGCCCTGCGCGAGGTCCTCACCGCGATCCTCACCGCCGACCCCGAGGAGATGGCCCGCACCGTCGCCGAGGCGGCCACCGCCTGCGAGCGCCTCGGCGGCGAACTGGCCCCCTACGCCGTCATCGCCCACCACTACCCGGGCGACCCCGGCGTCATCGCCGCGATGCTCCTCAACCACGTCCGGCTCCAGCCCGGCGAGGCCCTCTACCTCGGCGCCGGCGTCCCCCACGCCTACCTCAGCGGCCTCGGCGTGGAGATCATGGCCAACTCCGACAACGTGCTGCGCTGCGGCCTCACCCCCAAGCACGTCGACGTGCCCGAACTGCTGCGCATCGTCCGCTTCGAGGCCGGCGACCCCTCGGTGCTGCGACCGGAGGCCACACCCGACGGTGAGGAGGTCTACGACACCCCCACCGACGAGTTCCGGCTCTCCCGCTACGTCCTGCCCGCCGGCGGCGCCACCCACGACCTGACCCGCCCCGCCCCGCAGATCCTGCTGTGCACCGCCGGCACCGTCCGGGCCGGCGAACACGAGCTGACGCCGGGCCAGTCCGTGTTCGCCGCGGCGGGCGAGAAGACCGAAGTGTCCGGCACCGGCACGCTCTTCCGGGCCACCGTCGTCGCCTGACCGCCCCTTGATCCGGACCTGAGCGCCGGTACGGCGGCGGGCTGCAACAATGGCCCACCGTCACAGGACGGTTCACGCCCCGAGCGGCCACACGCACCCGCCCGGGGCCGGGAAAGCGGCGTACGAAGGGACAACGCGGACACATGAGCGCGTCAGGCGGCACCAAGGCGATCGTGGCGGCACTCGCCGCCAACCTCGCGATCGCGGTATCGAAGTTCGTGGCGTTCCTCTTCAGTGGCTCCTCGTCGATGCTCGCCGAGTCCGTGCACTCGGTCGCGGACTCCGGAAACCAGGCCCTGCTGCTGGTCGGCGGCAAGAAGGCCCAGCGCCAGGCCACCCCGCAGCACCCCTTCGGCTACGGCCGGGAGCGCTACATCTACGCGTTCCTCGTCTCCATCGTGCTGTTCTCGGTCGGTGGCATGTTCGCCCTCTACGAGGGCTACGAGAAGATCAAGCACCCGCACGAGCTGGAGCACTGGTACTGGCCCGTCGGCGTGCTCGTCTTCGCGATCATCGCCGAGGGCTTCTCCTTCCGCACCGCCATCAAGGAGTCCAACGCCCTGCGCGGCCGCCGCTCCTGGAAGGAGTTCGTCCGCCACGCCAAGGCCCCCGAGCTGCCCGTGGTCCTGCTGGAGGACCTCGGCGCCCTCGTCGGTCTGATCCTCGCCCTCGGCGGTGTCGGCCTCGCCCTGCTCACCGGCGACAGCGTCTGGGACGGCATCGGCACCCTGTGCATCGGCGTGCTGCTCATCCTGATCGCCCTCGTCCTGGCGGCCGAGACCAAGTCCCTGCTGCTCGGCGAGTCCGCGGGCGCCGAGGAGACCGCGAAGATCGAGGCCGCCCTGGTCGACGGCGACACGGTGACCCGCATCATCCACATGCGCACCCTCCACCTCGGCCCGGAGGAGCTGCTGATCGCCGCCAAGATCGCCGTCCGGCACGACGAGACCGCCGCCGAGATCGCCGCCGCCATCGACGCCGCCGAGGCCCGCGTCCGCGAGGCCGTCCCGATCGCCCGCGTCATCTACCTCGAGCCGGACATCTACAGCGAGGCCGAGGCCGCCAAGGGCCCCGACCCGGAGGCCACCCCCGGCGGTCCTGGCCCGGAAACCGCAGGCCACTGACGGCACCGGAGGCCCGGCCGCCCGCCGCCCGCCCGGCAGGCGGCCGCCGCCCGCACGGCAGACGGCCGCCGCCCGCCCGGCCCCGGTGCCCCAAGGGCCCGACCGGGGCCGACCGCCAGATGGCCGGAAGTGTTCCCGGGCGGACTGGGGATCGCAGGCGGCTCCGGTGTAGCTTGGGACGGAGCCAGACGTCGCTGCTGATGGCGGTCGGGCGGTCCACTGCGGCCGGCCGAGGGAGAGAGGGCCTCCGACGGACTGCGCTGCGCGTACGCGGGCATGCCTGTGCCCTCTTTCGGGCACCCCTGTGTCCGCCGCCGCGCAGACCAGCCAGACCACCTCGACCCAACCCGAGGAGCAGCTCGCAATGACGACTGTCGAGAACCGACAGGACTTCAAGGTCGCCGACCTCTCCCTGGCCGAGTTCGGCCGCAAGGAGATCACCCTCGCCGAGCACGAGATGCCGGGCCTGATGGCGATCCGCAAGGAGTACGCCGAGGCCCAGCCCCTCGCCGGCGCCCGCATCACCGGCTCCCTGCACATGACCGTGCAGACCGCCGTCCTGATCGAGACCCTGGTCGCCCTCGGCGCACGGGTCCGCTGGGCGTCCTGCAACATCTTCTCCACCCAGGACCACGCCGCGGCCGCCGTCGCCGTCGGCCCCGACGGCACGCCCGACAACCCGCAGGGCGTCCCCGTCTTCGCCTGGAAGGGCGAGACGCTGCAGGAGTACTGGTGGTGCACGGAGCAGGCGCTGACCTGGCCGGACAGCCCCACCGGCGGCCCCAACATGATCCTCGACGACGGAGGTGACGCCACCCTCCTCGTCCACAAGGGCGTCGAGTACGAGAAGGACGGCAAGGTCCCCTCGCCCGACACCGCCGAGTCCGAGGAGCACCGCGTCATCCTCGAACTGCTCACCCGCACCCTGAGCGAGAACCCGCAGAAGTGGACGCAGCTCTCCTCCGAGATCCGCGGCGTCACCGAGGAGACCACCACCGGCGTCCACCGCCTGTACGAGATGCAGCGCGAGGGCACCCTCCTGTTCCCGGCGATCAACGTCAACGACGCCGTCACCAAGTCCAAGTTCGACAACAAGTACGGCTGCCGCCACTCCCTGATCGACGGCATCAACCGCGCCACCGACACCCTGATCGGCGGCAAGACCGCCGTCGTGTGCGGCTACGGCGACGTCGGCAAGGGCTGCGCCGAGTCGCTGCGCGGCCAGGGCGCCCGCGTGATCGTCACCGAGATCGACCCGATCTGCGCGCTGCAGGCCGCCATGGACGGCTACCAGGTCACCACCCTCGACGAGGTCGTCGAGACGGCCGACATCTTCATCACCACGACCGGCAACCGGGACATCATCATGGCCTCGGACATGGCCAAGATGAAGCACCAGGCGATCGTCGGCAACATCGGCCACTTCGACAACGAGATCGACATGGCCGGCCTCGCCAAGGTCCCCGGCATCGTCAAGGACGAGATCAAGCCGCAGGTCCACAAGTGGACCTTCCCCGACGGCAAGGCGATCATCGTCCTGTCCGAGGGCCGCCTGCTGAACCTGGGCAACGCCACCGGCCACCCGTCGTTCGTGATGTCCAACTCCTTCGCGGACCAGACCCTGGCCCAGATCGAGCTGTTCACCAAGCCCGACGAGTACCCGACCGGCGTCTACGTGCTGCCCAAGCACCTCGACGAGAAGGTCGCCCGGCTCCACCTCGACGCCCTCGGCGTGAAGCTGACCAAGCTGCGCCCCGAGCAGGCCGAGTACATCGGCGTGAAGGTCGAGGGCCCGTACAAGCCGGACCACTACCGCTACTGAGCCCGCGGCAGCAGGTTCTTCGAGGCAGGCCCCCGCACCCCCGTGCCGGGGGCCTGCCCCATGGACGGACCAGGCGACCGGCTCAGCCCGTCACGACTCAGGACCCCCATGCCCCGCGGCCGTTATTCGCTCCACGATCCGCACGACCACACCCCCTTCGCAGAAGAGCACTTCCACTGCGCCCCCGGCCCCTCCGGCTGGCGCTACGTCTCCCAGCTCACCGCCCCGTCCGGCGATCACCTGGGCTCGGTCGACCTCGCCCTGGACGAACTCGGCCGCCCCCTCCGCCTGGAACTCCACGCCGCCGACTGGCAGGTCCGCGGCGCCGCCCTCGACGGCGTCACCTGGGTCCGCACGGACCCCACGGGAACCCACGCCACGGAAGGCAATGTGCGCGCCCACGCCTTCACCGGCACGTCCCCCGCGTTCCTCGTCGCCACGACCCGTCTGCTGCGCCTCACCCCCTCGTCACCGGCCACCCGCGTACGCCTCGTCGCCTTCACCGATCCCGTGCTCGCCCCGCGCACCGTGGATCAGTCCTGGGCGCTGGTGAAAAGAGAAGCACACGCCACTGACAACGGCCCACTGATCGTGGACGAATACCAGGTCACAGCCCTGGACACGGGCGAACGGCACAGCGTGCACATCGCCGGGGACGTCGTCCTCGCCGCCCCCGGCATCGAGCTGGAGGACCTGGAGACGCCCCCCTCGGTCTTCGACTGAACGCCGCCGCTTCGCCGTGTCCCGTCACGCAGGCGGGACGAACCTCGTGGAGGCCTGCTTGTCCGCCGGTTCGGGCTGAGTCCGGGTCTTCGGAGTTTCAGAGGCAGGCGACCCGGGCGGCTGCGACGGGGACTGGGGCGCGGCGGGCGCCTGCGGAGCAGAGGAACTCTGCGAGTCCGTCGGCCCCTGGGGCGCGGACGGCCTCTGCGGCGAGGACGCTGTCACATCCGCCGCAGGAGCAGGGACGGAAGGGGCGGGAGCCGAAGGGGGAGGGGCGGACGGCGCAGGAGCGGAAGGGGCGGGAGCGGAAGGGGCGGGAGCGGAAGGGGGATGGACGGACGGCGCAGGAACGGAGGGGGACTGCCCCACTGCCCGGGACTGCCCCACCTCGGGGGACTGTCCTGCGAGGGACTGCCCCACCGCCCCGCCGCCGAAGGCCCGCCGCGCCTCCCGTGCCTGCCGCTCCTGCAGCACCGCGGCGAGATACGCCGCCGGCGGCACCCCCTGCGGCACCGGCGTCCCCGTACGCTCCGCGACATCCGCCGCCAGCCGCTCGGCCATCGACCAGCCCACCCGCGGATCGAGCTGCCGCATCCGGCCCAGGTACTGCCGGACGGCCAGCCACAGACTGTCCGGCACCGCCGACAGATCCAGCCCCGAGAACCGTCCTACCAGCCACGGCGGAGGCGGCGGCAGGAAACCCGCCTGCCCCGCCGGCATCCGCTCCCGCACCACGAGCGTCCCCGCGAACACATCACCGAGCCGCCGTCCCCGTGCCGAGACGAGCGAGGCGATGCACGCCACCACCCCCAGCGTCATGAGGATCTCGATGACACCCATCAGACCCCGCACCAGCGCGTGCCGGAAACGGATCGGTCCGCCGTCGTCCCGCACCACCCGCAGCCCGCACGCCAGCTTCCCCAGCGACCGGCCATGGCTCAGCGTCTCCACCGCGATGGGCCCGCCCACCAGGATCAGCACGAACGCCGAGAGGGATATCGCCGTCTGCGCGGCCTCGTCCAGGGAAGCGGTGGCCAGCACCAGCGCCACCGTCACCAGCATGAAGACCACCATGGCGACCACCAGGTCGAGCAGCACGGCCAGCGCCCTGCTGGGCAGCCTCGCGGGCCGCAGCTCCAGTGCCACGGCCTCGCCCGTCACCAGCTCACTCACGCATGCCGCCCTTCCCCTGCGATGATCCGAACACCGCCAGTCTGCCAAGCTGATGGCACATCGCACCGCAGTACGACCACCCGATCAAGGCGAGCATCGATCACCGGGGTCCGCACGACCGTGTCGATCGACCGAGACCAAGCCGAGGAGCAGGCACACAGATGGACCTCGACGTCTTCGTCTCCGCCCACCGCGCGGAGTGGGACCGCCTCGACGCCCTGCTCCGCCGCCAGCGCCGGCTCAACGGCGCGGAGGTCGACGAACTCGTCTCCCTCTACCAGCGCACCGCCACACACCTGTCACTGATCCAGTCGGCAGCCCCCGACCCCCAGCTGACCGGCTGGCTCAGCCAGCTGGTGGCCCGCGCACGCGGCGCGGTGACCGGCACCCGACGAGCCTCCTGGCGGGACGTCACCCACTTCCTCACCCACAGCTTCCCGGCCGCCGTCTACCGCGCCCGCCGCTGGTGGGTACCCACGGCACTGCTGTCCACCGCCGTGGCGGTCCTGCTCGGCTGGTGGATCGGCACCCACCCCGAGGTGCAGGCCGCCATCGCCGCCCCCACCGAGCTGCGCGAGCTGACCCGCCCCGGAGGCCAGTACGAGACGTACTACTCCAGCCACCCGGCGGCCTCCTTCGCCGCCCAGGTGTGGACGAACAACGCCTGGGCCGCCGCCCTGTGCCTGGTCTTCGGGATCTTCCTCGGCCTCCCGGTCATCTGGATCCTCTTCCTCAACATGCTCAACCTGGGCGTCGGCTTCGGTCTGATGCACTCGGCGGGCCGGCTCGACGTCTTCCTCGGCCTCGTCCTGCCCCACGGCCTGCTGGAGCTGACCGCCGTCTTCGTCGCCGCCGGTACCGGACTGCGCCTCGGCTGGACCCTGGTCGACCCCGGCCCGCGCACCCGGCGCAGCGCCCTCGCCGAGGAGGGCCGGGCGGCACTGGCCATGGCGATCGGCCTGGCCCTGGTCCTCTTCGTCGCCGGTGCCATCGAAGGCTTCGTCACCCCGTCCGGCCTGCCCACCTGGGCCCGCATCGGCATCGGAGTCCTCGCGGAGCTCGCGTTCCTCGCCTACGTCTTCGTCGTGGGCCGGCGGGCGGCTCACGAGGGCGAGACGGGGGACCTGGACGCGGCCGAGCGCAGCGCGACCGTACCGACCGCTGCCTGATGTGCAAACCGCGCCGCTGAGCTGCTAGTCTCCTCTTCGCCCCACGGGAGCCGTTGACACGGGCCTCGCGGGGAGGTAGATTTAAACAGTTGCCTGGATAGGGGTTCGAACCCGACCGGCGGCCGTGAGCATCTGCTCCGCTTCTTGAGATCGAGATTTCGAAGAAGCTTCTACCGACGCATCGGAAAATGATGGCCGGTCAGTACGGCCCGAAACCTCTGATAAAGTCGGGTGCGCCGGAAAGGGAAACGCGCAAGCGGAACCCGGAAAGGCACCGAGGAAATCGGATCGGCAAGATCTGATAGAGTCGGAAACGCCGAAGGGAAGCGCCCGGAGGAAAGCCCGAGAGGGTGAGTACGAAGGAAGCGTCCGTTCCTTGAGAACTCAACAGCGTGCCAAAAGTCAACGCC